>NZ_JBVAYX010000019.1:0-67161 GCF_055412825.1 Pseudarthrobacter linnaei | reverse complement strand
GGGCGCCGGTGAAGGCCGCAAGCGCAGCAACGGACGCGGCGACAGCCGCCAGGGCCTCCCTGCCCTCCGCACTCCACACCGTGCTTTCCATACCCGCAGGTTATCGGGTGGCTACGACAATAATACTGATCCCGGCTGGTTGGCTGAGTGGCCGCGTGACGTCGGCGCTCCGGAAGCCCGGGGAGGGTGTGTTCACTGGGACTGGTCCCTCGTCACGGGACAGAGCTGCCGTCACGAGCCTGGTATCCGGCCCGTTGAACAACGGCCCCTGACAGCACGGGCAGCGGAAGTGGCGGCAGTTGCTAGGTAGCGCCCACGACGGCCAGCGCGCCGGCAAAGCCCGGGGGAAGGCCCAGGGCAACGGTGTCCACCTCGACGAGCATCGTGCCGTCCAGGGGCTCGGCAAAGGCTTCGACGGAGGCCGGCTCGACCCGAAGTCCGGTGCCGCGGGCCTTCAGCAGGGCTTCCTTGCGGGCCCAGGCGGTTGTTCGCCAGAGCGTCGCCTGCTCTGGTGCCAGGGCCGAGAGAAGCTGCCGTTCCGCAGGGGTGAGGCAGACGCCGTCGAACCCTGGGAACATGACGCCGGAGCTGTGTTCCAGGTCAATGCCGACCGTCACCCCGGCCGCGTCGGCGGGACGGACGGGACGGTTCGGACTGTCGGGACCGGCGGCCAGCAAGGCCCAGCCGTGGCTGCGGGACAGGCTCAGACCCAGGCCGGCAGGCGCCCGGCGGAGCCGGTAGCCGGGCCGGCCGTGGTCAAGCTCCGGGCCCGTTCCGCAGTCCGGGCACGAATAGGCGGTTCTCAGGTCCGCGGGGCGCACTGCCAGGATCCCGGCGGCGAACTCCCGCAGCGCGATCCGGCCGGCCAGGAAGTCCCGCCGGGTAGCCAGGTCCGTGATGCCCGCGGCACGCGCGCGTTCCGCGGGATCAAGGAAGGCCTCGCCGTCCGGTCCGACGTCGGCAAGACGAACGGATCGGACGGTGACTCCGGCGACGGCGAGGGTCCCTTTGTGCCCCCTAGTCTCTAGCGTTGGACTGCCCCGAAGCGCTCATGGGCGACCGCCACGGCGGCCTCGCGGGCGGCGGATGCCTCGTCGGCGGTCAGTGTGCGGTCATCGGCCCGGAAGCGCAGGCTGAAGGCCAGCGACTTCTTGCCGTCTTGAATGCCTTTGCCGGCGTATTCGTCAAAGAGTGTGACGTCTTCGAGCAGCTTACCTGCGCCTTCGCGCAGCGCGCTGAGCACCTCGTCCGCCGGTACCTCCTGCGGCACCACCAGGGCGACGTCCTGGGTGGCCACCGGGTACGTGGAGATGTGCCGGGCGACGATGACATCGGCGGCGGCCTCAAAGAGGGCGTCCGCGTTGAATTCCAGCGCCACGGACCGTGCGGGCATGTCGTGGGCGGCCAGTAGCTTCGGGTGCAGCTCGCCGGCATGGCCCAGGACCTCGCCGGTGCGGAGCGCCAGCTGCGCGGTCCGTCCCGGGTGGAAGGCCTGGTGCTGGCCCTGGCTGATGACGATCTCGACGCCTAGGACGTCGCCGGCGATCCGGGCGATGTCGAGGGCATCCGCCCAGTCCCAGGCCCGGGGCGCGTGGCCGGCGGCGGCGGGCGAGTCGTGTCCGGTGAGCACGGCGGCGAGGTACAGCGGCTGGTCCGGGACGCCGTTGTACAGCCCGTCCAGCACCTCTTCGCTGGGCCTGATCCCAAGCGGCGGGATCGAGGCAGTGCCGAGGGTGTCGCCCGGCAGGAACACGAGGCCGGCCTCGAACAGTGCCAGGTCGCGGAACCCGCGCGAGTGGTTGCGCTTGGCGACCTCGATCAGGCCCGGCAGGATCGAGGTGCGCAGGTATCCCTGCTCCTCGCTGATCGGGTTAGCCAGCTTGAGGGCCTTGCGCGGCGCTCCTTCCGTGGACACGCCGAAGGTCTCATTGGCGGCCTTGGAGACGAACGGGTACGCGAGAACCTCGGTGAGGCCGGAAGCCGCGAGGGCCTGGACCAGGCGCCGGCGCTGCTGCTGGATGCGGGTCAGCCCCCGGCCCGGCGGCGCCACCGGCAGTGACGCCGGGATCTGGTCGTAGCCGACCAGCCGGGCGATCTCCTCGGAGAGGTCTTCCTTGGTTTCGAGGTCGTTCCGCCAGCTCGGGGCGGTCACGAGGTACCCGTCGTCGTTCTTCGCAACGACGGCACCCAGATCCTCGAGCGAGGTGAGGATCTGCTCCTCGGTGAAGTCAATTCCAATCCGTTCCGCGGCGAAGGCCGCGGGCAGTTCGACGGTGACGGCGTCCGGCGCGGTGCCGACGTCGGTCCCCTCGGCCACGGCGGTGCCGCCGGCGAGGCCGACCAGGAGGTCGACGACGCGCTGGGCAGCCACGCCGGCCACCTGCCAGTCGACGCCGCGTTCGAAGCGCTTGGACGCCTCGGACGGGAGCCTGTGGCGGCGGCGGGAGCGCGCGATGGACACTTCGTCGAAGTGCGCTGCCTCCACGAGAACGTTCCGGGTGGAGTCAGACACCTCGGTCGCGGCGCCGCCCATCACGCCGGCGATGCCGATCGCACCGGAACCGTCGGTGATGAGGAGGTCCTCGACGTCGAGCGCGCGTTCCTTGGCGTCCAGGGTGGTGATCTTTTCCCCGGCCACGGCACGGCGGACCACGATGTCCCCGGACAGCGTGTCCAGGTCATAGCAGTGGATGGGCTGGCCGAGTTCGAGCATGACGTAGTTCGAGATGTCCACGGGCAGCGAGATCGAGCGGATGCCGGCGAGCCGCAGCCGGGAGGTCATCCACGGGGGTGTCGGCTTCGTGGCGTCGACGCCGCGGACGGTGCGGGCCACAAAGCGGTCGCAGCCGGGCTTGCCGTAGATCGGGGCGTCGTCGTTGAGCTTAACGCCGTAGCCGCCGGCCAGTTCCGCGGGTGCCTGGACCTTCGACGCCGGGTCGGTGAAGGAGGTGCCGGTGGCGTGGGCGTACTCACGGGCCACGCCGCGGATGGAGAACGCATACCCGCGGTCCGGGGTGACGTTGATTTCGGCGGCCTGGTCATAAAGACCGAGCAGCTCCATGGCGTCGGTGCCGATTTCCGGGTCCAGACCGATCCGGGACAGCACCAGGATGCCGTCGTGGTCCTCGCCGATGCCGAGCTCGCGCACGGAAGCGATCATCCCGGCGGAGAGGTGGCCGTAGGTCTTCCGCGCGGAGATGCGGAAGTCGCCGGGCAGCACAGCACCCGGGAGGGTGACCACCACCTTGTCGCCTTCCACGAAGTTGTGGGCGCCGCAGATGATGCCCTGGACACCGGAGGGGTCGATGCCCTCGCCGGTGAGGCTCTGCTGCTGGCCTTCGGGGACCACCCGGACCTGGCACCAGTTGATGGTTTTGCCGTTGGTCTGGGGTTCCTTGACGATGCTCAGGACCTGACCCACCACGATGGGGCCCTGGAGGGTGTCCGTGGGACGGTGGACGTCTTCTTCTTCAAAGCCGACCTTGACCAGTTCGGCCATCACGTCTTCGGCCGTTGCTCCGGCCGGTACCTGCGCGAATTCACGCAGCCAGGAAAGTGGGATACGCACTGTTAGATCTCCATCCCGAAGTGCTCGCTGAAACGTACGTCGCCTTCGATCATGTCGCGCATGTCGCCGACCTCGTTGCGGAACATGAGGGTCCGCTCGATGCCCATGCCGAAGGCAAAGCCTGAATAGATGTCCGGGTCGATGCCCGCGGCGCGGAGCACGTTGGGGTTGACCATGCCGCAGCCGCCCCATTCGATCCAGCTGGGACCGCCCTTGGCGCCCGGGTGCCAGATGTCCAGCTCGGCGGACGGTTCGGTGAACGGGAAGTAGTTGGGGCGCAGCCGGATCTGGGCCTCGTCGCCGAACATCTGGCGCGCGAAGTGCTCCAGGGTGCCGCGGAGGTCTGCCATGCTGAGCTTCTTGTCGATGGCCAGGCCCTCGAACTGGTGGAACACCGGGGTGTGGGTGGCGTCGAGCTCATCGGTGCGGAAGACCTTGCCGGGGCACAGCACGTAGATGGGCACTTCGCGTTCCAGCATGGAACGGACCTGCACCGGGGAGGTGTGGGTGCGCATCAGCAGGTGGGCCTCGGGCGGCTCCACGAAGAAGGTGTCCTGCATTTCGCGGGCGGGGTGGTCCGGCTTGAAGTTGAGCGCGTCGAAGTTGAACCACTCGGACTCGACCTCGGGTCCTTCGGCGATCTCCCAGCCCATGCCGACAAAGATGTCCGCGACGCGTTCCTGCAGGGTGGAAAGCGGGTGGCGTGCACCGGCACGACGGCGGCGCGGAGCGGCCGTGACGTCGACGGTCTCTTCGACCATGATGCGCGCGTCGTTCTCGGCTTCGAGCTCGACCGTGCGGTCCGCGAGCGCCTTGTTGACGCGTCCGCGGGAGGAGCCCATGAGCTTGCCGGCGGCGGCCTTCTGGTCCTTCGGCAGTCCGCCGATTCCGCGGTTGGCGAGGCTCAGCGCGGACTTCTCACCGGTGTGCGCGAGGCGCACGGCCTTGAGTTCATCGAGCGTGGAGGCGGCGGCAATGGCTGCGACGGCCTGGTCTACGGCGGCGGTGATGGCGGCTTCATCCAGGGGATTCGGGACGCCGGCGCCCGGCAAAGTTTCAGTCATCTACTGTTCTTAGCTACGAGTCGGTTCATGGCAACGCGCACAGGACCTTGGAGGTGCAGGGACCGGCGCGCTGACAAAGGGCAGGGCTCGCCAAAGCAGCTCCGGCGGGCACTCCCCTCCAGTCTAGTTGAACCGGCTTAGGTGCCCGAACGTGACGGGGCTCCCCTCCGTCGGGCCCTGGAAAGCGTCCTCGGCCCACGACTCGACCACCTGGGCCGTGCTGGACCCGATCCGGATTTGGCCCACCCAGGAACCCCGCCGGGGGAACGTGGCCGAAGCTTGTCCGGCTGCTCCGCGACGCGTTCTAGGATTCGGTGGGCCCCAGGTGACCAACCCGATCGCGGGACGAACCCGGAGCGGCTTCCTTGAGCTCAACAAAAAACGCGTGGGTGTCCGTCTCTCCGATGTTCTCTCCGGAATGGTCCTGGTCCGGCAACCACCGGGCCACGCCGGCAGGCAACTCGACCTCAGTGGTCTTCCCGTTCGAGGAAAGCCGACGCCGGACAGCGCTGGCGGTAATCATCACACTGTCGGGATGATGGTGCTCCGTCGTCGTGTGACCGGGGCCGTCCGTGTACTCGAGCACACGTACCCGATCGTTCTCAAATACCACCCGGTAATTCTCCGGATTCGTCTCAACAGGATCCTTTGCCATGGCCGGAATCTACGCCGACCGGCTCGACTACGCCAGAGGGCAGTTGCTACCCGGTTCACAAGGGCCAACCCGGGAATTCAATGCCGGGAGAGAGCAAACCATCCGAAACTGCCCGAACGCGTCCCCGAACGGAATGATCCAGTTGACGAAAGAACACACCCCTCCGTCCGGGGCCCTGCCCCTCGGCCCATCCCCTTTCCCTCCTTCGTGCTTCGTATCCCGTCGGCTGGTCCCCGGCTAGCATGGCCTCATGACGCCGGGACAACGGCTGCGGCAGCTGGCCAATGTACTCAATGCAACAACCCCGCTGGGGTTGCTGCTCGCCGGCTGTGCCCGGTCCCCCGTCCGTCGCGGACCGCGGGGACTGCTGATTGCCACTGGGTACCGCTGGCGGTTGCCCTTCGCGGGCGCCTTCACGGTCGGCAATGTCGTGATCTTCCGTGCCGGTCCCGCCGAGGCCCTGGCCAACCCGGCGCTGCTGGGGCACGAGGAGCGACACTGCACCCAGTACGCCTGGTGTCTGGGCCTCCCGTTCCTGCCGCTGTATTTCCTCGCCGCAGGCTGGTCCCTGGCCCGGACCGGCAACCCCGGCTCGCGCAACCTCTTTGAACGGCACGCCGGGCTGCAGGCCGGCGGCTACCCCGGGGTGAGCGACCGGTTCCAGGCATCAGGTCGAAATACCATGGTCCAGAAACAACGGACCCCAGAAGACCGGCAGGACGGGCCCGGCGGCCCGCGAGCGGAACGAGGCATGACATGAGCGACAGCCCCAGGACCATCTCCGTCACCGGATCCGGCAGCGCGGAAGGCGCCCCGGACCTGCTGACCCTTTCAATCGGCGTCGAGTGCCGCCGGGAGGAGGTCGGTGCGGCCTACGGCGAGGCGGGCAGCGTCTCGGCGGCCATTACCGCGGCGCTCCGCAGGTACGGTGTGGCGGACCCGGACATCACGACGTCGGGACTCAATGTCCGCGCCGAGGTGAACTGGCAGGAGGGCCGGGGCCAGGTTGTCTCGGGCTACCTGGCCTCCAGCGTGCTGAGTGTCCGGTTCAGGGAGCTGGGCTCGTCGTCTGAGGTCATCGCGGCCGCGGTGGCGGCCGGCGGAAACGATGTCCGGCTCAACGGGCTGGAGCTCGGCTTCGCTGATCCCTCCGCTGTCACCGCCCGGGCCCGCGAGGCGGCCTGGCAGGACGCCCACACCACGGCCGGGCACTTCGCGTCCCTCGCCGGGGCCTCGTTGGGAAAGGTGGTATCCCTTACGCAGCAGACCGGTTACCCGGCGCCGATCCCGGTGGCGAAAATGCAGCGGGCGGCCGCGGTGGAGTCGCTCACCATGGAGGCCGGAGAATCCAGCATCAGCGCTACCGTCAACGTCGTGTGGGAATTGCTCGACTGAAGCGCCGTCAGGGTCCTGGACAGGCAGGGTGCGGTGCCGCTAGCGCGTGGCGCCGGCGGCGATCCTGAGGTCCACGGTCGTCGCCAGGGCGGTGCGGGCGACGACGGCGAGCGCCTCTGCCAGCTGTTCGCGCGGCAGCGCCGGATCCGTGCTCCCGGGCGGCAGCTGGGCCGGCTCGTAGGGAACGTGAACAAAGCCGCCCCGGGTTTCGGGCCGAAGCCGCAGGGCGTGCATCAGCCCGTAGAAGACGTGGTTGCAGACGTAGGTGCCGGCGGTCTGGGATACCTCGGCGGGGATCCCCGCAGCCAGAAGGGCCGCGAGCGCCGCCTTCACCGGAAGGGTGCTGAAGTACGCGGCCGGTCCACCGCTGACCACCGGCTGGTCCACGGGGGCGTAGCCGGCATTGTCCGGGATCCGCGCGTCGTCGCAGTTGATCGCGATCCGTTCCAGCGAGACGCTGGACCGTCCGCCGGCCTGGCCCGCACAGATCACCAGGTGAGGGCGGAACTGCTCCAGCGCCGCTTCCAGCACGCGGACCGCGTCCCCAAAGACGCAGGGCAGCTCCACGGCCTGGGCATCGAGCCCCTCGGCCCGGAGCCGGGCCGCGGTCTCCCGCGCCGCCGACCACGATGGGTTGGTGCTTTCACCGCCGAAGGGCTCGAAGCCTGTCAGGAGAATCATCGCCTCAGCCTAACAAGGAGGACTGCCGTGCGGCAGGACGGCAGTAACGGGTGTGTGCAAATGGCGGTCAAATCGGCGTTGAACCAAAGATCACCTTCGACGCCACAGGATTTCGACTGAATTCGGAAGGGCCAGTCTGGACGCGACCCGTGCGTGATTCGGGACCCCTCAGCGCAGTCGGCAAAGGCCTCTTCCGACAGCGGACTGCTGGTTTCGACTGAAATTGATGCAAAAAGACGGCCCTGATGAAGGTGTGGACAGTTCAAAACTGGCGCATCTGGATGTGGTGCCCGTGGCTGGTCACAGCGATGTTGTTGCCGGCTGTCCTTGACCTGACGCTCGACGGTCTGGTGGTGCCCGCTTCGGCGCTCATGCTGGCCGTGATGTCCGGCCCCGCGGCCTGGCGGCGGCAGGGAATCGACAGACCTTGATCTCGCCGTGGTGGCTGCCCTCTATCCCGCGGTCGTCGCCCTGTTCCGCGTGGCCTTTACCGTTTTCACTGTTACGAACGCCCTGGGCCTGTTTCTTTGTTTTGGTACAGGGCTGGTACCGGGCGTCGCGGGTCCTGTTTTCTATACCGTCACCCGCGGGCGGCCACTGTCCGACCTGGGACTATGGCTCGGCAACTGGAAGCCGGCGGCAGCCATGGGCTTGGTTCTGGCGTTCATTCAGTTCGCCATTACGCTCCTGGGGTATCCCCTGCCGGAACCGGTTGGCTGGGTTCCCTTGCTTGTCACTAAGCATCGTCCGCGCGGTGTGTCGCCGAGACATCCTCCCGCCCTATGACGCCCAGCGGGGAGATCACCTTGGTTCCGGCGTCGCCGCAGGGAGGTCCGTGACGGTCCGGGGCCACCGCCGTGGTCCTTGACTTATACTAGAACATACATTCGAATAGAGCCATGAGATGGGACGCACAAGCACTTAAACGGGGGCCCGCAGACGCGGCCCCCCTGGACAAGGCCCAAAGACGCAGCACAGCGGGTGTCACCACGCCTGCTGGCGGGAGCGCGTCCCCGTCCGCCCCGGCTACCGATCCCCTGCTGCCCCTGATCGGGCTGGTGCGTTCCGTGACCACCCCCGAGTTTGCCGGCGTCACTTTTCATGAGGTCACCGCCAAATCGGTGCTCAACAAAGTGGTCGCCGGTTCGCGGATGCCGTTCGAGTGGACCATCAACCCTTACCGCGGCTGCAGCCATGCCTGCGTCTACTGCTTTGCCCGGAAGAGCCACACCTACCTAGACTTCGACGCCGGGCTGGACTTTGACAGCCAGGTGGTGGTGAAGATCAACGCCGCCGAGGTCCTGCGCCGGGAACTGGCCAAGCCCTCCTGGGGGCGGCAGCATGTGGCCCTTGGCACCAACACGGATCCCTACCAGCGGGCCGAGGGCCGCTACCAGCTCATGCCGGGCATCATCGGGGCCCTGGCCGATTCCGGCACTCCGCTGTCGATCCTGACCAAGGGCACGCTGCTGGCCCGGGACATCCCAATCCTGAAGCATGCCGCCGCCCAGGTGCCCGTCGGGGTGGGCATCTCGCTGGCGATGACGGACGAGCACCTCTCCGAAGCCGTAGAGCCCGGCACACCCGGTCCGCGTGCACGCCTCAAGCTGATCACAAGGCTCCGGGAAGCGGGGCTGCCGTGCGGGGTGATGGCCATGCCCATCCTGCCTTGGCTATCGGACAGCGACGAGGCCCTGGATTCCCTGTTCGGCTCCCTCGCTGCGGCGGGCGCCACCGGCGTCACCGCGGGCGCCCTCTACCTCAAGCCCGGAACCCGGGAATGGTTCATGCAGTGGATCGCCCGGGAACATCCACAGCTCGCCGGCAAGTACCGGCGGCTGTACGGCACCGGCTCCTATGCGTCCCCGGAGTACCGGGCCTGGCTGTCCGGACGCATCCGCTACTTCAAGGCCCGCCATGGCTTCTCCGGATCGCAGGGCTTCAGCCACCGCGGCCTCAACGACGACCCCGGCAGCCATGATCCCCGGGACGAGGAAGCGCAGTACCCGGCCGGCAGCATTCCCGAGGTGGCCCCACACCCCGGCGGCGAGCGGGCCGCAAGCGATGCCGCGCAGCCCACCCTTTTCTAGGGGGTTTCCGAGGGCTGCCTGGAAGGCTGGAGGGCTACCCAAAAGGCTCGAGGGCTATCCAAACGGCTGGAGGACTACCCAGACCGAGGGCTATCCAGACGGCTCGAGGGCTGCCTACAGCGCTTTCACGGCGCCCAGGACCCGGGTGAGCGAATCCTTGGCGTCTCCAAACAGGAGAGTGGTCTTCGGATCAAACAGCAGCTCGTTCTCGATCCCGGCGAAGCCCGGCCGCATGGAGCGCTTCAGGAAGACCACTTGGCCGGCCTGGGCCACCTCCAGGATCGGCATGCCGTAGATCGGTGCCCCGGGCGTGGACTTGGCGGCAGGATTGACCACGTCGTTGGCGCCCACGATGAGCGCCACGTCGGTGTTCGGGAACTCCGGGTTGGCTTCCTCGAGCTCCTTCAGCGCCTCATAGGGAACGTTGGCTTCCGCGAGGAGGACGTTCATGTGCCCCGGCATCCGCCCGGCCACCGGGTGGATGGCAAAGACCACTTCAACGCCGCGGGCCGCCAGGGCCGTGGCGAGCTCGGCTATGGTGTGCTGGCCCTGTGCCACGGCGAGTCCGTACCCGGGGACGATCACGACCCGCTGCGCATAGCCGAGCTGGACGGCGACGTCCTCGGGCGAGGAGGAGCGCACCGGCCGGTCGCTCTGCACGGTGGATCCCGCCGTCGAGCCGCCCCGGAAGGCGCCGAACATGATGCCCGCCACGCCGCGGCCCATGGCGGCCGCCATCACCTTGGTCAGGATCGTACCGCTGGCCCCGACGAGCGTGCCGGCCACCACCAGCAGCACATTGCCGAGCACGATGCCGGAGGCGCCGACCGCGAGGCCGGTGAAGGCGTTGAGCAGGGAGATCACGATCGGAACGTCGGCCCCGCCGACGGGCAGCACCAGCAGGAGCCCCGCCACCAGGCCCAGTACCAGCAGCGCCACGGCCCAGCCCACCGACCCGGTGGCCACAACAAAGCCGCCGGATACGACGGCGCCGAGCACCACGGCGCCCATCAGCACCGGCATGCCGGGGAAGAGCAGGGGGCGGGTGCTGATCAGCTCCTGCAGCTTGCCGACGGTCACGGCCGAACCGGCAAAGGACACCGCGCCGACCAGCATGGTGAACACCACGGCCAGCCGGACCCAGGGGTCCTCGCTGTGGCCGAGTTCCAGCATGGCCACGAGTGCGGCGGCGCCGCCGCCGACGCCGTTGAACAAAGCCACCAGTTGCGGCATCTGGGTCATCTGCACGCGCCGGGCCACCGGGACGGCCACGGCGGACCCAACGGCGACCGCGGCGATGATCAGCGGGATGCTCTCCAGTTTCGCGGAGAGGAACACCGTGACCACGGCCACGAGGGCGCCGGCCGCACCGATGGTGTTGCCCCGCCGGGCGGTCCGGGGAGAGCTTAGGCCCTTCAGCGCGAGGATGAAGCAGACGGCGGCCACCAGGTAGAACAGGGCGGTCCATCCCGGGCCGAGGACGCTCATTTACCGTCCTCCCCCGCGCCGGCGCGGGCCCGGGGCGGCTTCCGGCCGCCGAACATCTCCAGCATCCGGTCCGTGACGACGAATCCGCCGACCAGGTTGACAGTTGCCAGCACCACGGCTGCAAGGGCTACCGTCAGCAGCCACGGGTCACTGGCCTGCCCGGCCACGATGATGGCCCCCACCAGGATGATGCCGTGGATGGCGTTGGCACCGGACATCAGCGGGGTATGCAGCTTGCTGGTCACCTTGGAGACGACTTCGAAACCTACGAAAACGGCGAGCACCACCACGGTCAGCAGCGTGATCGGATCCATCATTTGAGTGCCTCCAGTGCTTCGGCGGTGGCGGCATGCCGCACGAAGCCGCCGTGGGTCAGGCAGGCCCCGGCGACAACTTCGTCGTCGAAGTCCGGGACCACCTTGCCGTCGGCGGTCATCAGGGCCAGCAGGTTTGCGACGTTCTTGGCGAACAGCCGGGAAGCATCGGAAGGCATCGCGGAGGCGGCGTCCTGCAGGCCCACCAGGGTCACGGATCCGCCGTCCACCGGGACCTGGAGATCCCGGCCGGCGATGACTCCTTCGACGTTTCCGCCGGATTCGGCGGCCAGGTCGACGACGACCGAACCGGCCCGCATGCCGGCCACCATATCCGTCGTCACGAGCAGAGGTGCGGCCCGGCCGGGGATGGCCGCCGTGGTGATGAGGACATCCGCCGCCGCGACATGGGGGGCCAGCAGGGCGCGCTGGCGTGTGGCCCGGTCCTCGCCAAGCTCACGGGCGTAGCCGCCGCCGCCCTCAGCGGACGTGCCCGCAGTTCGAGTGTCGAGATCCAAGTGGATGAACGTGCCGCCCATCGAGGCGACCTCGTCGGCGGATGCCGCGCGGATGTCGTTGGCGGAGACCCGAGCGCCCAGGCGTTTCGCAGTGCCGATAGCCTGCAGCCCGGCGACGCCGGCACCCAGGATGAGCACCCGTGCGGGCGGGATGGTTCCGGCGGCCGTCATGTAGAGCGGGAAGAACCGCGGATAGCGCAGGGCGGCCTCCAGGACGGCGCGATAGCCGGAGACCAGCGATTGGGAACTGAGCGCGTCCATCGACTGTGCCCGGGAGATCCGCGGCACCAGCTCCAGTGCGAAGGAGGTGACACCGGCGGCGGCGAGGGAGCCCACGCCGGGCAGTTCGGAGCCCGGGGAGGCGAACCCGATCGTGATGGTGCCGGGCCGGAGCCGCCCGGCGGTCTCCGGCTCGAGCGGCCGGACGTGCAGCAGGACATCCAGGGATTCGGCGGTCAGCTCCGGAACGATCGACGCCCCGGCCGCAGCGAAGGCGGCGTCCCCGTAGCCGGCTTCGGCGCCCGCCCCGCTTTCCACTGCCACGTCCAGGCCCAGGGCCCTGAGTTGCTGCACGGTCTCCGGTGTGGCGGCAACCCGGCGCTCCCCTGCACGCTGCTCCCGTCTGACACCGACCTGCACGGTTGCTCCTCTCGATTCGCCCCAGCGTAGTCACATGCTTCACGCTTTGGCGAGAGGTGGGGTGGCCCGGCGGCCTGAAAGCTTGGCTCAGTTCGCGGAAACGGCCGGGGATTCCGGGACCGGCAGCCTTTCCAGCAGCGCCTCGACGATCGGCAGGTCAGCCGGGATCCATGCCAGGCCCAGCACCTCGTCGCGGTCCCGGAGGTTGATCCAGCGCAGCTCATCGTGATCCTGGAGGGGGTGGGGAACGCCGTCGAGCAACTCCGCGAACCACACCCGCATCGCCGCCCGCTCATTGAGCGGCCAACCGTCGACGGATCCGCAGTCCAGTTCGGCGCCGAGCCGGATGGTCACGCCAAGTTCCTCGAGAAGCTCACGGTGCAGGGCCTGCTCGCCCGTCTCGCCGGACTCGACCTTACCGCCGGGAAACTCCCACATGCCCGCGAAGTGCGGGGGCGCCGTCCGCCGCGCCACGAGCAGCCGGCCGGGTTGGGCCAGGGAATCCAGTACGGCGCCGCCGACGACGCTGATAAGTCCAGTCACGCCCCCAAGTCTAGATGTACTGACCGGACACGCTGATCAATCGTGAGAAGGGCGGCTGGCTGCCGCACGCGGTGTGGGGTCGGTGATGGTTGTAGTGGTGCAGTCAGCCATGTAGCTCCCCACGACGCTCAGCCCCGGAGGTATAGCAGCGGGCCTAGGCCCAGCCGTCGGCCAGGGTGCGGTGGAAGCGCTCGATCCCGCCGTTCGTCTGTGGGCGATACGGGCGGGTGCGCTTGCGCTTGATTTCAAGTTCGGCGCATGGGTCCCGCCACAAGTGTGAGCGGCAGGCGCCCCCGTTGTCAGACAGAACCCGCTCGACGGTGAGGCCCCGCTGGTTGAACCACTCGACAGCCCGGACGAGCACCGCTGTGGCAGTTTAGGCGGTTTCGTCATCGTGGATTTCGGCGCAGGCGACGCGGGAGTGATCGTCGATGACGGTGTGGACGTAGGCGTCGCCCAGAAGTGGGTCGTTGCGTCTATTGCGCGGCTTGCCGGGTGTCTTGGCGCGGTTCTTCCCGCTTTTTCGGCGGCCGACGTAGCGCCAGCCTCCGCCGTCGGGGATGTTGCCGAGCCTTTTTCACATCTACATGGATCATGGAGCCGGGATGGTCGTGGTCGTATCGACGGATGGGTTCACCGGTAGCACGGTCGACACGCCACCGGCGGTTCAAGTGAACTGGGGTGAGGATGCGATGAACCGTCGACGGGGCAATTCCCAAACGGAAAGCCAACTGAACGGGTCCCTCGCGGAGACGCAAACGAAGGGTGATGCAACGGCGACTGGTCTTCGCGCTGGTTTTGTTCGGCGAGTGGTGTGGCCGCGAGGATCGGTCTTGCATCGACTGGCCTACCCGGTATCGCTCGACCCATCTCTTGACCGTGGGCCACGAGACCTGGAATCGGGCGGCAACTTCGCTGATCGGGCCAACCGTCATCGAGGACGAGGCAGGCGACCTTCAGCCGGTGGCGTGGTGTGAGAGCGGCGTTTGGGTGTGTTATGAATTCCCTCGGAGACGGAAAGGGGCCAGCCGGATTCGGCTGACCCCTTCAGGTACGTGCGGTTCAGTTGGCTCGAGAAGCCGCTGACTGAATGGCCTTGGCGAGGTCGCGGGGACGGCTCCACATCGGCCAATGCCCCGTCGGGAGGTCAATGACGTCGAGTTGCTCGATGTTCGCGACTTCGGCAAACATGGCATGGCCTGCGCGGGCCAGCTCCAGCACCTGCGCGCTCGGGATCGAGCAGCACACCAGGGTGGTCCGGACCTTGCGGCGGGCATCGTTCGTGAGCTCGACGGGCTGACGAAGCACGGGGCCGGGCTCAGGGACGGCCCGGGCCCGAAAACGCTCGAGGACTTCTGCGCTCAGGCCTTCGAGGCTCGCCTGCTGTGCGAGGACGTCGAGGGACGGCAGCGGAAGCTCCTCCAACTCCTCCGGGATGTCTGGGGCGAAGGCGCTTCCCGTCGCCACAGGGCCGGAATCGACCCACACCACTCGATGGACAAGCTCAGGGTGTCGGTCAAGGACGAGGCTGACGGGGGCGTTCGCCCCACTGTGGGCGACGAGAGTTGCGGGCTGATTCTCGGAGACCCCGAGTTGAGTGAGGACGTCCAGGACCGCTGCGGCTTGATCGTCGAGAGTCTTGGCCGCACGCTCGGGATCGTCCCCGTCGAGGCCGGGCAGTGTCATCGCGATTGCACGAGAGTGGTCGGTTGTCAGGTGTGCAAGGACTTCATCCCACGCCCAAGCGCCCAGCCAGTGGCCGGCGATGAGAATGATGGTCGGACTGCTTGTCGTAGTTGTCATGTCACTACCCTCGCAGGCACTACGGACAAGGGTGTGTCACTATTTATGTCATGAATTTGCCGGGGTTTGAACTGTGAAGCGAGTCGAACGGCTCCATGCTCTATCCGAGATGTTGCGCCGCAGCGGCGCGCGGGGGGTTTCCGCCGAACGGTTGGCGAGAGAGTTCGAGGTATCCGTGCGCACAATTAAGAGGGACCTCGATGCGTTAGAGAACAGCGGTGCGCCTATATGGTCTCGCCCAGGTCCGGGCGGTGGCTACGGGTTGGCTATAGGCGCGTCCCTGCCGCCTGTCAGCCTGTCCCCAGCGCAGGCCGTGGCGCTCATGGCAGCCGTGTCCGCTGCACCTGATGCCCCCTACGCCGATCTGGCAGCAGCAGGTATCCAGAAGATCCTGGACGTCCTCGATCCCAAAACCAGAGCACGAGCCGACAAGCTGGCCCACCGCGTCTGGGTCAACGCGCTTCCCTCCTCTTCGCGCGCAATCAAGTCGGCACTGGAGGAGGCGATGGCCGAGCAGCGAGTGATCCGCATTCGCTACACATCGAGAGACGAGACCACGACCACCCGCGACGTTGAGCCAGTGCTGTTCGCCTCCACGAACGGCCAGTGGTACCTAGTTGGGTGGTGCCGACTGCGCAACGCAATGCGATGGTTTACCGTCTCGCGCATCGAGCGAGCCAGCGTAACCAAGACGGCTTGCGGCGGCCATACCATCCACGAGGTTGGCGAACCCCCAGCGAACGCCAGACCGGCGCACGGTAGGGGCGAGTGAGTCACTCAATCAACCTCTCCGGTCAGTACATCGAGACAGGTCGCGTGACTTGGGCCGCCCGGAAGCATGGGGCGGCTTGGGGAGAAGAGCATCTGCACAGCGCGAATGGGCGTCGCTGGCGCCTCTTTCTTGCCCCCGTTGCGCCGGTCGTGGAAGGAGCGGTCGCCACCGGGTTGACGTTTCGCGGGCACTCATCCGGCCTGAGCGCTCGCGCGACTTGTGCCATGGCCGGCCCGGCGGAGCGGGATCTCGGCTTCGTGTCTGCCGAGGCGTTCGACGCGTTTCTTGACGGCTGACGTAGTCGGCGAATGACCGGCCCAGACCGTGGAGTTCCCGGCATTGATCAGGGTCCCGGCGCCTCAGAGTATTTCAGGGTGTTACCGGGCCGGTATCCCAGAGGTTTTCCCGCGATCTCATTCTCACGTTCCTGCTGTCAGCGGGGGCGGCACGCTAACGCCGCGCGTGGCGGGCATGCAGCCAACGGCGCGTGACCCGGAAAACCCGCGGGCCTTAGCAGTTGGCCGCTGTCCGGAGGTCGCGGACCGCGGCCTGGACGTTAGCTGTTTCGTCCCGCAGGGGTGTTGACCGCCTGGGTCAGGGTGGCATCGTCAGGAACAGCTTTGACGGCTCTGTCGAACTTGTCTTCAGCCGCCTTAACGGCGTCTACCTCGTCCCTCGCTACGTCCTTGCTGGCATTGATCACATCGTCGTATGTCTCCACGACCTGATCCCTTGCCGAATCGATCTGCCCCACCGTGACACCAGGCTGAAGTGTCTGCTTGAAATTTGTCAGGGCCGCGGCATAGGCACTGGCAGCAGCACACGCTGATCTCTGGCAGCACCCCTGCCCTCCCCCTCAGGAGCGTCCGGGCCATCCGGTGGTGAGCACCCGCTGATGCGGTGGCGGGCGGCGCTCCCGCCACGGCGGGGCAAGTGGCCGGACCAAGATCGAATCACTGGCACATATTCAGGGGCGCTGCCTGCTTAGGGGAGAATGGATGGGAGCCGCCGTCCTGAGTACCCGGAATACCGAGCGGGCCTGCCCCGTTACACACCTCAGACCACACATCAGATTTAATTTGCCGCATTCTCCTGGCTCCGGCCGGGAACGTCACCGAAAAGCAGACGAATGACTATCAACACGCAAGCCCCGGCGACGCCAAAAACCGGCACCCGCCATGTTGCCCTTGCCATCGTTTCCCTTGCCATGGGCGGATTCGGCATCGGCACGACGGAGTTCACCATGATGGGTCTGCTCAAGGAGGTGGAGCTAGGGCTCAACATCAGCACGCCGGAGGCAGGCCACCTGATTTCCGCCTACGCCCTCGGCGTGGTGATCGGGGCCCCGGTGCTGGCCGCAGTCGGTGCGAAGATGCCGCGGAAGTACCTGGCGCTGGGGCTTATGCTGTTTTTCAGCATCGCGAACCTGACGTCATTTATCGCCCCCGACTACGGAACCATGCTGGTGTCGCGCTTCGCCGCCGGGCTGCCCCACGGAGCCTTCTTTGGCGTCGCGGCCGTGATCGCGGCGTCACTGGTCGCACCGACCAAACGTGGTTGGGCCATTTCAATGGTCATGGCCGGCCTGACCGTCTCCAACGTCATCGGCGTTCCCTTTGGCACCTGGCTGGGCCAGGCGTATGGCTGGCGGCTGCTGTTCCTGCTGGTGGGCGTCATCGGCATCCTCACCCTGGTGATGCTCTGGAAGTTCCTTCCGTTCCAGAAGCCGCACGCTGATGCGAGTTTCCGCCGCGAACTGGGTGCCCTCAAACGGCTCCAGGTCTGGCTGGCGATCCTGATCGGCATTGTCGGTTTCGGCGGCTTCTTCGCCACCTACACCTACATCGCCCACACCATGACCTCCGTTGCGGGCATTCCCGCGGCCTGGCTCCCGCTGGTCGTCGCCCTCTACGGGCTGGGCATGGTGGTCGGCAACATCGTCGGCGGCCGGATCGCGGACAAGTCCGTGATGGGAACGATCTACTGGGTACTGCCGGGCATTGCCGTGGCCCTCGTGGTCTACGCCGTGGCCGTGCACTGGCCGTGGTCCGCCTACGTGATGGTCTTCGTTGTCGGCGCCGCCGGTGCGCTGCTGGTCCCTGCGCTGCAGACCCGGTTGCTGGATGCTTCCCCGGATGCCCCCTCGCTGGCCTCCTCACTCAACCATGCGGCCCTCAACGTCGCCAACGCTTTGGGCGCCTTCCTCGGCGGCCTCGTCATCGCCTGGGGGTGGGGCTACGTCGCACCGGCCCTGGTCGGGGCCGGGCTGGCCGTCCTGGGCCTCGGCGTCGCCCTCATCAGCGGACTGGTGGAACGCAAGAGGCCGCTGGTCCGGTAGCCGGCAACTGCGGCTACCGGCCGGCGGCCCTCACAACCCGTGGTGGTGCACAAGCTCCCGCTACGGGGTGCTGACGCGCTGAACGTCCGGTTCGAGGTAGATGACCCGGGCGATCGGCACCGCCTCGCGGATCCGGGTCTCGGCGCCGTCGATCGCTGTGGCGATGTCCTGGCCCGTCTCTGAACGGCCGATGCTGATCTTGGCCGCGACCAGCAGTTCCTCCGGGCCCAGGTGCAGGGTCTTGAGGTGGATGATCGAGGTGCCGTCGGACTCGATGGCCGCCCGGATCTTGGCGACGTCGTCCTTGGTGGCCGATTCGCCGAGCAGCAGGGACTTTGTTTCCACGGCCAGCACGGCGGCGATGGCCACCAGCAAGAAGCCGATCATCGCCGTACCCAGGGCATCCCAGATGCCGTTCCCGGTGATCAGCGTCATGCTCACGCCGAAGAGCGCGAACACCAGGCCGACCAGGGCGCCGAGGTCTTCGAGGAGGATGACCGGCAGCTCCGGCTGTTTGGCGCTGCGGATGAATTTGACCCAGCTCTGATTGCCGCGGACGTGGTTGGATTCGATGATCGCGGTCCGGAACGAGAAGGACTCAGCGATGATGGCTCCGATGAGCACGGCGAGCGGGACCCACCAGAACGCACCTTCGATGGCGTGCGGGTGCTGGAGCTTGCCCCATGCCTCGTACAGGGCAAAGAGGCCGCCCACGCTGAACAGCACAATCGAGACGATGAAGGCGTAGATGTAACGCTCACGTCCGTAGCCGAACGGATGCTCCGGACTCGCCGCCCGCTTGGCCCGCTTGCCGCCCACGAGCAGCAGGATCTGGTTGCCGGAGTCGGCGAGCGAGTGGATCGCTTCGGCCAGCATCGATGAGGAAAAGGTCAGGAAATACGCGACGAATTTCAGGACGGCGATGGTCAGGTTGGCGGCGAGAGCCGCAACAATCGCCTTGGTACCGCCATTTGCAGCCAAGAGAGCTTCTCCTTAGGGGTACGACCGGGCGGTGGACTCCGGCCGTTGCCTGCGCCCACAAGGAATACCGTACCCGTTATCGGCCCCCCGGAGCGCCGTACCCGGAGCCGCCCCGACAAGGTGAGGCGCCCGGATTGGCCCGCAACAGCGCAGGTCACCGGGCAGATAACGATTGGGTGTGATCCTGCTGACAAGCAAACAGGCCTATGTTAGCTTGAAGCCATAATCGGGATCCACCATTTGGATGCCGACGATATGTAGGAGGAGTAATGGGCTTTCTTGGCTGGATCATTCTCGGACTCATAGTAGGTGCAATCGTCAAGGCAGTTATGCCTGGCAGGGTCGGCGGCGGCTGGGTCACCAGCCTCGTGCTCGGCGTTGTCGGTGCAGTTGTCGGCGGCTGGATCGGCGACCTGCTCTTTGGCGGCGGCAAGATGGAATTCTGGAACCTCGGTTCCTGGCTTCTGGCCATTGTCGGCGGCCTGGTGGTCGCCCTTGTCTACGGCGCCATCACAGGACGCAAAAAGACCAATTAACTGCGCATGGACGACGGCGGGGGCCCACCTCTAGGTGGACCCCCGCCGCACTTTTCTAACAGCCGTACCCTTGTGCCAAGTGCCGGGCGACTGCGGGAAACCCCTGAGCAGATCAGCCGGCCGGGTTGGTTGCGCCGTCCTGCTGTGAGCGGGCGCTGGCGTAGAGGCAGACCGTTGCCGCAGTGCCCAGGTTGAGGCTTTCAGCCGCTCCGTAGACGGGCACAGCCACCCGGTGGTCCGCCAGGGCGAGTTCCTCCTCGGCGAGGCCCTGCGCCTCGTTGCCGAACAGCCAGGCGGTTGGGTTTTCCAGCGCGTACGCGGACTCGCGGGGCGGTGCGCCCAGCCGCCGGGCCGCGTTCTGGTCCTGGAGCCGGTCCAGGTTCAGTTCCCCGTCGCCGTCGGCGGCGAGGACCCCGATGCCGCGTTCCTTGCAGCGGGCTACGATCTCTTCGACTTCGGCGCCGAGCACCACGGGCAGGTGGAAGAGGGAACCCGCCGTCGAGCGCACGGCCTTGGGGTTGTAGATGTCCACGCTGGATGCGGTCAAAATGACGGCGTCCGCGCCGGCCGCGTCGGCTGCCCGGAGCACGGTGCCGGCGTTGCCGGGATCGCGGACCTGGCACAGCACGGCCACCAGCCGCGGACCGGCGTCGAGTACCTGTTCAAGACTCACGTCCAAGAACCCGCAGACCGCCAGAATGCCCTGCGGGGTGACCGTGTCCGCCATCGCAGCCAGCACTTCGTCGGTGGCGAGGAACGCGGTGGTGCCCTCCGCGAGCGTCTCCAGGTCCGGATGCCGGTCGAGGCAGGCCTCGCTCGCGTAGACCTCATAGACGATGCCGGGCTCCCCCGCCGCAATCCTTTTCTGGTTCAGGACCAGGGCCTCCCGGACAGCCTGCGGGCCCTCCGCCAGGAACTCGCTGCGCTTTAAACGGGCCGGGCGCCCGGCAAGCTGTGCCACCTTCCTCACCCGATCAGCTCGGGGGTTGGAAAGTAAAACATCTTGCGGGCGCCCGGTTTCGTTCATACAAGAACCTTAGTAGCTTTCCAGCCGGTTCCTGAACGACGTCGTTATCGAACGACTACAGGTGCTACTCGGCAGCCTTGTCGGCGGCCTTCTTGGCAGCCGGCTTCTTGGCGGCGGCCTTCTTGGCGGCCGGCTTCTCGGCAGCCGGTGCAGCCTCAGCCTGAACGGCCGGAGCCGAAGTGTCGGCGGGCAGCGAGTCCTTGGCGATCTTGACCAGCGCGGCGAAGGCGTTGGCGTCTGAGACGGCCAGCTCGGCCAGCATCCGGCGGTCAACCTCGACCTCAGCGGCCTTCAGGCCCTGGATCAGACGGTTGTAGGTCAGGCCATTGGCGCGAGATGCAGCATTGATGCGCTGGATCCACAGGCGACGGAAGTCGCCCTTCTTCTTCTTGCGGTCGCCGTAGCTGTACACAAACGAGTGCAGCAGCTGCTCTTTGGCCTTGCGGTACAGGCGTGAACGCTGTCCACGGTAGCCCTTTGCGCGTTCAAGGATAACCCGGCGCTTCTTGTGGGCGTTGACCGCCCTCTTCACACGTGCCACGTGCGTACTCCTTCAGAATTCTGATCCCAAGCGTCTACTGCCGGAACAACCGGCTGGCCTGAGAAGCCTTTTTGGTAGTTGACTGTTGCCAGGTGGCTAACAGTCAGAGAACTTGGAACTTAGATGCCGAGCATCTTCCGGATGACCTTGGCGTCGCCCTTGAAGACGATCTTGTCGCCGGCGAGGCGGCGCGTCAGCCTGGAGGACTTGTGCTCGAGGTAGTGGCGGCGGTTGGCCTGCTGGCGGCGCAGCTTGCCGCTGCCGGTCAGCTTGAAGCGCTTCTTAGCACCACTGTGGGTCTTCATCTTCGGCATGGGAACCGATCTCCTTACGTATCCGCAGACAGGGTCTGCAGTCTTTCGTGCAGCCGCCCCTGCGGGCGGCGTGCTGGTTGCTTGCTGCCGGACATTGCTGTCCGGCAGCCCTGAACTAGTTGGTCTTCTTGGTGCCCGGCTTGGCGGCGGCCTTCGGGGCAGCCGGCCGTGCAGCA
The DNA here is from genome assembly GCF_055412825.1 of Pseudarthrobacter linnaei. Lineage (NCBI taxonomy): Bacteria > Bacillati > Actinomycetota > Actinomycetes > Micrococcales > Micrococcaceae > Pseudarthrobacter > Pseudarthrobacter linnaei. Next base: position 45,718 of record NZ_JBVAYX010000019.1, on the reverse strand, counting down.
GGCTTCGGCGCCGCGGGACGCGGCACCGGCTTCGGTGCAGCAACCGGCTTCGGTGCTGCCGCCGGAGCGGCCTTTTCAGCTTCGGGAGCCTTCGCGGCTTCCGGAGCCTTCGCGGCGGCCCTGGGCGCTGCGGGCGCCTTGGCTACTGCCGGCTTGGCGGCGGCCTTCGGAGCCTCAGTCTTCGGGGCCTCGCGCTTCGGAGCGGCCCTGGGAGCCTTGGGGGCCTCCTGCTTCGGCGCTTCCTGGACGGGAGCCTTCGCTGCCGGGGCGTCCTCAACCTTGGCCTCGACGGCCGGGGTCTTCGCGGCTTCGACCTTGGTGGCCTCAGCCTTTTCAGCCGGAACCTCGACGGCGGGAGCGGCTTCCTCAGCGGGGGCTTCCGTTGCCGGAGCTTCCGTTGCGGTCACCACGGCTTCGGGTGCCTCAGTCCGGACCTGGTAGCCCTCCGGCAGCAGATCGGCGAGCGACTGCGTCAGGGGGGCTTCGGGGCCGGACGTGTCAACGCGGACGTCACCCGAGGCCTTGGCTTCGTTTTCGGCCTTGGCTTCCGCGCGCTGCGATGCGCGGCGGGCCTCTGCCTTGGCTTCTGCCTTGTTCTTCAGGGGACCGACCACCATGACCATGTTGCGGCCATCGATGCGCGGGCTGGACTCCACGACGCCAACTTCGGCGACGTCGTCCGCGAAGCGCTGAAGCAGGCGGATGCCCATCTCGGGGCGCTGCTGCTCACGCCCGCGGAACTGGATCATGGCCTTGACCTTGTCACCGGCGCCGAGGAAGCGGAGCGCGTGGCCGCGCTTCGTCTCGTAGTCGTGGGTGTCGATCTTCAGGCGGAAGCGGATTTCCTTCAGGACCGTGTTGGTCTGGTTCTTCCGGGCTTCACGTGCCTTGACTGCGGCTTCGTACTTGTACTTGCCGAAGTCCATCAGCTTGCACACCGGAGGCTTGGCCTGCGGTGCAACTTCAACGAGATCAAGATCGGACTCGGCAGCCAAACGCAGGGCATCCTCAATACGGACAACGCCTACTTGCTCGCCTGCAGGGCCGACCAGCCGCACCTCGGGGACGCGGATACGCTCATTGATTCTTGGCTCGCTAATGTCAAAGCTCCTGTGTTCGTGAGGGGTATTCCACCGGCAAAAAGAGAAGGCCCCCAATTGCCGGAGCAATCGAAGGCCTCGAGGATCGGAACTGCCTTCCTCGTGTGAGGCGGCATGCATCCTGCCAGGGCTGACGCCCGGGAAGAATGCCCGACCAGGTACCCGGCAACCTTGCTTCTTGCGAAGCTTCCCGAAGGAGAGCGGTGGCGCGGGTGGGAGAGAACTCCGCTTGCAAACTGAAAGTTGATTCTACAGAAGGAATCCCGTCCGGCGCACCTGCATGACGGGCATGTCGGTTGCGGACGGGTTCCGTAGACCGCTGCACTACTACTGAAGGTCAGCATAAACTGAAAAACAATAGAACTGGAGCGAAATAACGACAATCAGTCGGTCTGTGACAAGCTTACCAGCATGAGCACTTCAGATAGCAATTCACACGTTTACGAGCCCTCCGGCGCCCAGGGCGACGTCTCACAGCAGATCCGCGACATCTCCGAGGTGCCCGCGATCGAAGTGATCACCACAGCCGCCGTGCACTTGATGAGCGCCGCCGCCGTGAAGCTTGGCCTCGCCGCCGAGGAGAACGCCGAGGAGCTCAAGGACCTCGACGAGGCCCGCAAGCTGATCACGGCCCTGGCCGGCCTGGTCACCGCGGCAGCTCCGGAAATCGGCTCCCAGCACGCCGGGCCGTTGCGCGACGGGCTGCGGTCCCTGCAGCTGGCCTTCCGCGAGGAATCCATCATTCCGGACGCGCCGGGGAAGGGCCCGGGCGAGAAGTACACCGGCCCGGTCAACTAAGCACAGAGTATTTCCGGCGGCACGACGGCGGCGGGCGGACCACATCGGTCCGCCCGCCGCCGTCGTTTAGGGCCCGTGGTTGAGGGCCGTGCCCGTACCTGCCCCCTCAGGCTGCAGCGAGGCGCCGCCGGCGCCGGTGCTGCAGCACCAGCCCCAGCAGGCACAGCGCGACGCCGCCCACCCCCACGGCCACGAATCCGGCCGAGGGACCGACGCCGTCGATAAACACGCCGGCGAGCGGCGCGCCGAGCGCGACGCCGCCGGTGAGGGCCGAGCCGTACCAGCCCATCGCCTCGCCGCGGCGGCGCTCGTCGACGAGTTCGGCGACCTTCTCCGAGGCTGCCGACAGCACCGGCGCGCACAGCAGTCCCGGCAGGAGCGCGAGCAGGCTAAGGGTCCAGGTGTCCTGCGCAAAAGCCATGGGAATGCTCAGTGCGGACATCCCCAGCAGCAGCAGGATCGGCGAGATGGGCCGGTGCATGGCGCCGTAGATCACCCCGCCGACCACCGAGGCCCCGCACCAGAAGAGGAAGACCAGCCCGATCTCGGCCTGGTGGCCGCCGGTTTCGAGGGCGGCGACGATGCCGACATCGGTGCCGCTGAGGACCATGCCGGCCCCGGCGGCGACGGCAAAGACGGCGGCAACCGCGGGGGTGAACCAGAGAAAATTATGGATGACCTTGTGCCGCAGTCCGGCCCGTTCCAGCCGCCTGTCCCCGGCGGCGGCCAGCGGGGCGAACTCTGCGGCAGCCTCCTGCAGGTGGGCCGGGGCAGCGGCGACCACCGCAACCTCGGCTGCTTCCTGCTGGCTTGCCTCGAACATTGCAGCGGACTCGGCCTCGGACGAGGCCTTGGACCCGGGGCCGGGTCCGGCGCTGCGGGTCGGCGGGTTGAACCACATCAGGAAGAGCCCGGACACCGACGTGGCGACGCCGACAATGGTCAGTCCCAGGACCGAGAGTCCGGCGGTCGCGACGAGTGCTCCCGCCGCGGGCCCGATCATAAAGACCAGTTCGGTGGAGATCGCGTCCAGGGCGAAGGCAGTGCGCCGCTGCTCCCCCGTGGCCAGGACGCCGAGAGACTGTCGGACAACGCTGAAGATCGGCAGGGTCAGCAGGCCGCCGACGAACACCAGCGGCAGCAGCAGCTCGTAGGACACGTGCGGTACCACCGACCAGATGGCAGCCTCGGAAATGACCGATGGAATGAGGGCACGCCGCAGGCCGACGGTATCGACGCGCCGGCCCCGCCAGGGGGCGCCGACGGCAATGCCGATGGTCATCACGGCAGCCGCGGCCCCGGCCGCGGCGTAACCCTGCCCGAGGGTGAGAACGATGTGCAGGGTCAGCAGGACCCCGGCCGCGGAGTGCGGGATGCGGGCAACCATCCCCACCAGCAGGAGCCGCCTGATCGGCCGAACGGCCAGCAGCTCCCGGTACACCACGAAGTTCACAGGCTTACATCCTTCCGGTACTGCCCCCGGCAGCACCAGGATCTCCCCCGCTGGCCGTCAGCTATGGTGCTGCGCGCTGCAATTTGACCTCGATCGAGTCAACCCGCTCAGCAAATACTTCATTCCGCGTCCAGGCACTGTTGAGGCCGGACACGATGGACTGGACGCCGGCGGCGTCCAGCCCGTCTTCAAGGTAGAGCGTGACGCGCAGTTCCGGGCCGGAGCCCCCGCCCGGCAGCGGCGTCCCATCGGCCGCACGCGAGGCAACTCCACCGCCTGGATGAATTTCAACACGGCGGACCGCGGGAAAGCCAGCCGCGGCCTCGCCAAGGCTCCGGGCGAGCTCGGGATCAGCGTACGACGGCGTCCAGTCCCGCTGCTGGGCAAGGGCCCACACGGCGGGCCGGCGCACCACGAAGGTCACCGCCGACCCCGGGTCCAGCACGAGCAGTTCGGCGTTCTCGGCGACCGCGGAGAGCGCCGCGCGGGCAGCGTAGACGGCCACGGGGCGTGCCTCCGAGTGCCAGGCCTGCAGCGACGCGGCCGAGGTGAACACAGGCATCGCCGTCCGCCCGTCCGGGGCCTTGAGCGTCACGAGGGCCATATCCGCCTGTTTGTCCGCCTGCAGGCCGCCGGCACCGTCGCCTTCTTCGGCGAGGGTGGCCAGGATCGGGACGAAGACCCGCGCCGTCGCCAGCGCGGCCACCACCGCGGCTTCGTCGCCGTCGCCGGCCGCGAGGGCCGCCAGCGCCCTGAGGTAGCCGGGGTCGGCCGCGCCGTCGTCGTCCTCGAAATTGTGAATTTTGGCGTTGTCGCCGGACAGGCTGCGTCCGGCCCAGGGCTGGCCCGCCGAGTCCGCCGCTCCGCCCGCGCCGGCCAGGGCCGCCGCGATGTGCCCGGGCAACGGCCGTGACGTGGCGGGAAGGTCAGCTGCGCGCTCGTGCGCGGGACGGTGCTCCACGTTGCGGAACGCTAGCGTCGGCCGGCGACGTCGAGGGCCTCGGGCAGGGTGAAGTTGCCGTTGTAGAGGGCTTTCCCGACGATGGCGCCCTCGACGCCAAGCGGCACGAGGGAGCGCAGGACCAGGAGGTCCTCCAGGCTGGAGATCCCACCGGAGGCGACCACCGGCTTGCCGGTCTTCTCCACCATCTGGCGCAGCAGTTCGACGTTGGGTCCCTGCAGGGTCCCGTCCTTGGTGACGTCGGTAACGACGTAGCGGGCGCAGCCGGCCTCTTCGAGGCGTCCGAGGACGTCCCAGAGGTCACCGCCCTCCCTGGTCCAGCCGCGGCCGGCCAGTGTGGTGCCGCGGACATCCAGCCCGACGGCGATCCTGTCGCCGAAGCGCTCGATCACCCGGGCCGTCCATTCCGGGTTTTCCAGGGCCGCGGTGCCCAGGTTCACACGGGCGACCCCGAGGTCGAGGGCCTTCTCGAGCGACTCGTCGTCGCGCAGGCCGCCGGAGAGCTCCACCTTGATATCGAGCCGGCCGACCACTTCGCGGAGCAGTTCGGCGTTGGAGCCCCGGCCGAACGCGGCGTCGAGGTCAACGAGGTGGACCCACTCCGCCCCCTGCTGCTGCCAGTTGAGCGCGGCTTCCAGGGGGGTGCCGTAGCTCGTTTCGCTGCCGGCCTCGCCCTGGACGAGGCGGACGGCCTGGCCGTTGACGACGTCGACGGCGGGCAGCAGTTCCAGCACGGGCAGCGGGGTTTCAGTGGTCATCGTGGATCCTCAGTTTTCAGGTCGGCAGGTGGTCGGGGGCGCTGCGGGGCGTCAGGCGGCGGGCAGCGTCAGGAGGTAGGCAGCGAGCAGCGCCATCCCGGCCAGGACGTAGAACACGATCTGGACCCAGCGCGGGCTCTTCTGCTGGCGGAAGGACAGCGCTCCGCCGACCAGCAGGCCGGCGAGCCCCATCAGAACGATGGACCACATCTAGGCGGTCCCGGCTTCCGGGGCCCCGGGGGTGCCGGCAGGCGCTGCCGTGGCTTCCGCGGCTGCTGTGGCCGCCGTGGCCGCCGTGCTTCCTGCGGCTGCCGTGGCGGCGGCGCCAGGCGCTGCCGCGGTCCCGGCACGGTCCCGCAGCCCTTCCACCCAGTTGCGCAGCAGGCGCGCGCCGGCGTCGCCGGACTTCTCGGGGTGGAACTGCGTGGCGCACAGCGGGCCGTTTTCCACGGCGGCGATGAACGGGGCACCATGTTCCGACCAGGTGACCAGCGGCGCCGTCATGCGTGGCTGGATGACGTCGAAGTCCCACTGCTGGACCCCGTAGGAGTGCACGAAGTAGAAGCGCTCGTCCTCAACACCGGCGAACAGCCTGGATCCCGCCGGGACGGACACAGTGTTCCAGCCCATGTGCGGGACGACGTCGGCGGGAAGGAGTTCGACCTTTCCGGGCCACTCCCCCATGCCTTCGGCTACGGTGCCGTGCTCGACGCCTGCCTCGAAGAGGACCTGGAGGCCGACGCAGATCGCCAGCACGGGGCGGCCGCCGGCGACGCGGCGGCCGATCATGCGGATGGCATCAACGGCTTTGAGCTCGCGCATCACGGTCTCGAACGCCCCGACCCCGGGGACCACGAGGCCATCGGCGTTGAGGACATCCTCCGGCCGGGAACTGAGGATGACCTCGGCACCGGCGCGTTCGAGGGCACGCACGGCCGAACGGACGTTGCCGGAGCCGTAGTCCAGGACCGTTACGGTGGGCTTGCCCTCGGGTGAGGCCGGCTTCCGGCCGGCGCCGGGGTCGATGATGGCGCCGTCCTTCAGGACCTTCCCGGTCACAGCGCACCCTTGGTCGACGGGATGCCTTCGACGCGGGGGTCCGGTTCGACGGCGGCGCGCAGGGCGCGGGCGAAGGCCTTGAACTGGGCCTCGACAATGTGGTGCGGGTCCCGGCCTGCGGTGACGTTCATGTGCAGGCAGATTCCGGCGTGCAGGGTGATCGCCTCGAAGACGTGGCGGGTCAGGGAGCCGGTGAAGTGTCCGCCGATCAGGTGGTACTCCTGGCCGGCTGGCTCGCCGCCGTGCACGAGGTACGGGCGGCCGGAGACGTCGACGACGGCCTGTGCGAGGGCCTCGTCGAGGGGAACCGTGGCTTCCCCGAAGCGGCGGATCCCGGCTTTGTTACCGAGCGCAGTGCGCAGGACCTCGCCGAAGGTAATGGCCACATCCTCGACCGTGTGGTGGACATCAATGTGCGTATCTCCGGTGGCCTTGATCGTCATGTCGATCAGGGAGTGCTTGCTTAGCGCCGTCAGCATGTGGTCGTAGAACGGAACCGAGGTGCTGATGTCCGAGACGCCGGTGCCGTCCAGGTTGATCTCGACCAGCACGGATGACTCGCTGGTGGTCCGTTCCATGCGTGCGGTCCGGCCCTCGGCAGCTGTTGATCCGGTGTTGCTCATGGTGGGTGTCCTTTGGATGACGACGGTGCCCGGCGAACTAGGCAGGGTGGATGTCCTGTGTTAAGTCTAGGCGGGCTGCACGGCGCGGCCTGCCAGGATCCGTTCGAGGGCTTCGAGGAACGCTGTGGTTTCCGTCTCAGTTCCGGCGGTAACGCGCAGGTGCCCGGGAATGCCAACGTCGCGGATCAGCACACCGGCATCGAGCAGGCCCTGCCAAACCTCGTGGGAATTGTCCAGGCCGCCGAAGAAGACGTAGTTCGAGTCGGAGGGCGCCGGCTTGAGGCCCATGCGCTGCAGCTCGGACACGATCCTGTCCCGCTGGCGCATAATGTCCTCAACGTCGGCCATTAGCGCGACCCGGTGCTGCAGGGCGGCCAGGGCTGTCGCCTGGGTGATGGCCGAGAGGTGGTACGGGAGCCGGACCAGGCGCAGGGCGTCCGTCACCTCGGGTGCTGCGGCCATGTAGCCAATCCGGGCGCCGGCGAGGGCGAAGGCCTTGCTCATGGTGCGCGAGACGATCAGCCGTTCGCGGCCGGGCAGCAGCGCGAGGGCGCTGGGCGTGCCGTCGTGGGCGAACTCGTGGTACGCCTCGTCGACGATCACGATGGTCTGGCTGGCTTCCCCGGCCTCGTAGACGGCCTCCACGACGTCCAGGCCCAGCCCGGTGCCGGTGGGGTTGTTCGGGGAGCACAGGAAGACGATGTTCGGCGCAAGTTCGCGGACCTGGCGGGCGGCCGATTCGGCACTGAGTCCATAGTCGTCGGCGCGGACCCCGACGATGTACCCGGTGTCCGTGCCGGAGGCCAGCAGCGGGTACATGGAGTAGGTGGGAGGGAAGCCGAGGGCCGCTCGCCCCGGGCCGCCAAAGGCCTGAAGGATCTGCTGGAGGACCTCGTTGGAGCCGTTTGCGGCCCAGATGTTGTCCGCACCCAGTCCGTGCCCCAGGTATTCCGCGAGTGCTTCGCGCAGTTCGGTGAATTCGCGGTCCGGATAGCGGTTCAGGCCAGCCGCGGCAATCGTGACGGCCTCGGAGATGGCGGCGCGCACGTCAGCCGGGACACCATGGGTGTTCTCATTGACGTTCAGCAGGATGGGGACGTCCAGCTGCGGCGCGCCGTACGGCGTCAGGCCTCGCAGGTTAGTCCGGAGGGGAAGTCGGTTCAGGCGCTCTAGCTGGTCAGTCACTTCACCAGTTTAAGTGAGATTGCGGCAGGCACTGAAACCGTGACGGGTCGAGCGGGCTACTTGGACGGGATAAAGAGCGCCTGGCCGGGAACGACGCGGGCGGCTTCGAGGTTGTTCAGCTGGATGATATCGGTGACGACGTCGCGGGGGTCCCGCTCCGGTGCCATGGATTCGGCGATGGCCCAAAGCGACTCACCGGGCTGCACCGTAACGGTCACAGTGGGGGTCAGCGACAGCCCGGCTGCAGACTCCGCCGCCTTGGCCGGGGCGTTGAGGAAGCCGCTGAGGGTGAGGATGAGCGCGGCCAACAGGATCAGCGGCACCCCGATGAAGACAAAGCGCCCCCGCCGGGTGAGCCGCAACGGCGCCTGCTTGACCCGCTGCTTGCCGGCAGCGCCCTCCCTGCCCACGGCGCCCTGCTGTCCGGCGGACGTACCGCCGTCGGCCCGGCCGTAGTCGCCGAATGTGTCGCGGCCGAAAGTGTCGTGAAATGCGCTTGATGCTGACATGAACTGAGCCCTCCTGGACCATACTGTGCCGCCGGCGTGTTCCTCGTACTTGCCGCCAACCGGCCTAACCTTCGAACAAAGAACCGAACGTCATGCTGTGCCCCAACCGTGCTCTACCCGGAAACTGCGAATGACTAGAACACATATTCGAACCTTGCCTGTTCTGTTTTAGCACTTATTAACGAACAATGTCGAGACTCGCTAGAACAAATGTTTGATAAAGCCCTGTGGCTGGCCTACGTTTGAGTCAAAGAACAACCACTTCTGCAGTTGATCAGCAGGGTCTGACATTTCAGGCCGGAGGTTCCCGGCAGCCGCAGCCACGGCGGCCGGGCGGAACGGAAAGGCGTTGGCGAACATGGCAGCACAAGCCACTGGCGGCAGGGCCACCCAGCGGGGCCCGCAGGCGGCTCGGCCGCCCAAAAGCCTTACCGTCCGGCAAAGGAAGATCCTGGAAACCATCCAGCGCTCCGTCACGGACAACGGCTATCCGCCCTCCATGCGCGAGATCGGCGACACCGTCGGCCTGGCAAGCCTTTCCAGCGTCACCCACCAGCTCTCGCAGCTGGAAAAACTTGGCTATCTGCGGCGCGACCCCAAGCGTCCCCGCGCCATGGAGGTGCTGATGCCGCTGACCCTCGACGAGGGAACCACGAAGATGTCGGGGGCTGAGAAGTCCGGCGGCCTGCGCACGGTCGGCGGTTTGTCCGTGTCCGAGCTGGCCAGCGCCACCGACACCGCCATGGTGCCGCTGGTGGGCCGCATCGCCGCCGGCGGGCCGATCCTGGCCGACCAGGTCGTCGAGGACGTGATGCCGCTGCCCCGCCAGCTCGTGGGCCACGGCGAGCTCTTTATGCTCAAGGTCGCGGGGGACTCGATGATCGACGCCGCCATCTGCGACGGTGACTGGGTCGTGGTACGCCAGCAGGGCGACGCCGTCAACGGTGACATCGTCGCCGCGCTGCTGGACGACGAGGCGACGGTCAAGACGTTCCGTCAGCGCGACGGCCACACCTGGCTGCTGCCGCAAAACACCCAGTATGAGCCCATCCTCGGCGATCACGCCGTCATCATGGGCAAAGTCGTCTCGGTGCTGCGCTCCCTCTAGGACCGGCGGGGCCCCGCCGGCTTGGCTGCGGTAGCTTTCTTGGAGGCCGCTCCATCGACGGGTGCCGGGCTGTCGCCGGGCATGGCCCTCGCGCCGGTTCCGCCGGTTCCGCCGCCCCCTGCCGCCCTCTGCCGCCCCCTGTCGGGCAAGGTTCAGATGAGTGCTTGGCGCAGCGGGCAAAGGAACCGTGGCCAACGGGATGCTGGAGTGCCCGTACTTCACATCAGGTTCCATGATGCAGGCTTCGGTGCCCCGTGGTCCGGGAATGAGCGCCGCGGACAATGCCATAGGGTTCGGCCTCGTCGGCGGCCGCCCGTTGATGACGGTTCAGATCCCGTGTGCGTCCTACGCCGTCCGGGTCAGCATTGCCGGTCAAACGATCACGCCGGATCCGGGGACACTGGAGAGCGTTCTGGGCACGTGCAACTTCCCCTGGGACCATGAACAGGCACGGATGGAACGGTACCTTCGGGCTCCACTTCAGATCGCGCGGCGGGAAAGTGGCATCGTGCTGCACAACCAGGAGTGGGGAGTCACCCTCCACACCCCTGATGAGGCCACCTGATGGGCAGTCGCTTGTCCATACGCGTCAGCAGCCCAGTCGGCCAGGCATTTCCGCAAACAGCCCTCTGGCCGCTCAGGGTTCGCCGGAAAGGGCAGCCACCACGGGAGTCCACGCAGATCGAGGGCGCCTTCGGGCCAGTCGTCCACGGGCCCGGCTCCCGCGCCAGTCGTAGGTCCGTGACTGTGATGGCGTCCCGCGGCGAAACGTCGAGGAGGAGCGCTCAGTCACAATCGTCGGCTGAGGCTCCGCGCGTACACAGCCGCGTCGTTTGGCGGGGCACTGACTAACCACCGGGGTCCTTCGCGTGCCCTCCGGACTACGTGGCGGGCTGCCCGGATTCCTTCGCGAGCCGCGCCAGGGCCGCGAGGGCGACCGCGGGGTCCGTGGTGGGCCAGAACGGCGGCAGGGCGGCGCGGAGGAATCCGCCGTACCGCTCGGTGGAGAGCCGTGAGTCCAGCACTGCCACTACTCCCCTGTCCGTCGTCGTGCGGATCAGGCGACCGGCGCCCTGGGCCAACCGGATGGCGGCGTGGGTCGCGGACACGCTCATGAAGCCGTTGCCGCCGGCCTGGGCCACCGCCCGGGACCGTGCCGTCATCAGCGGATCGTCGGGCCGCGGGAACGGGATCCGGTCGATCACGACGAGACGGCACGACGTCCCCGGCACGTCGACACCCTGCCACAGCGACATGGTGCCGAAGAGGCAGGTGTCGGGTTCGTCCGCGAACTGTTTTACGAGCGCGGTCATGGTCGAATCCCCCTGGCAGAGGATGCTCATGTCCAGCCGCGGCCGCAGGGCCTCAGCGGCGTCCTCGGCGGCGCGCCGGGATGAGAACAGGCACAGTGCCCCGCCGTCGGAGGCCCGGATCAGCTTTTCGAGCTCGTCAAGGGCCTCCGGGGACGTGCCGCGGCCGGGTTTGGGCAGGTGTTTGGCCACATAGAGGATCCCCTGTTTCGGGTACTCGAAGGGCGAGCCGACGTCGACCCCGGTCCAGCTTGGGGCACCCGGTCCGACCAGGCCCAGGCCGGCAGCGGCCGGTTCGAACGCGGACCCGATCGCCAGGGTCGCCGAGGTCAGGATGACAGTGTGGTCCGCGAACAGACCCTCGCGGAGCCGTCCGGCGACGCTGAGCGGGGCGATGTTGATCAGGGCCGGCGCGGATTCGTCGGGCTGGGAGTAGCCCTGCTGCGGGTCAAAGGTGCTGTTGCGGGAGAACCAGACCACCTCGCGGTTTTCGCGGGCGGCAAGCAGGCGTTCGCAGAGCTCCAGGATCACCATGAGGCGGGAGCGCGCCAGCTGGCGGCCGCCGTCGGCCGTGTTGGCGCTGTCCCCCTTGGAGTCCGAGAGCGCCGCGCGGCAGGCGTCCCGCAACTGGTCCACGCAGTCCAGCTGTTCGCTGTTCAGGCCGTTGGGCATGAGTCCGCTGGGGACCCCGTCGATGGCAAGTTCGAGGTTGGACGCGGCGTTGTTCAGGGCGTCCACGGTGATGCCCGTGTTTTTCCGGGCCCCGGACGCGGCGACGTGCACCATCGCGACAGAGAGCTGGCCGGACACGGCGCCCGTCACCCGGTCCTGCAGCTCGTGGGCCTCATCGACCACCACAACGTCGTACTCCGGCAGGACCGCGAGGCCCTCGAAGGCGCTGACGGCCAGCATGGCGTGGTTGGTGACGACAACGTCGGCGTCCGCGGCGTTCTGCCGGGCCAGTTCGCTGAAGCATTCGGCCGCGAGGGGGCACTTCTGCGCGCCCAGACACTCCATTGAGGTGACGGAGACCTGCCGCCAGGCACGGTCCGTGACCCCGGGCAGGAGTTCGTCCCGGTCCCCCGTCACGGTGCCCCCAGCCCACTCACGCAGCCGGACGACTTCCTTGCCGAGCTGGGACGACGGACCGCCCATCGCCGCGGCGAAGTGCGGGACGGAGGTGTCCTCGCCAAGCGAGAAGAGCTGGCCTTCGGAGGGCTCCTCGGAGGGGAAGCCGCCTTCGAGCTTGTGGCGGCACACATAGTTGGAGCGGCCCTTGACCAGGGCGACCTTGACGGGCCGTTCCAGCGCCGGGGTGATGGTTTTCAGCAGCCTGGGCAGGTCCCGGCCGACGATCTGGGTCTGCAGGGCCAGCGTGGCGGTGGAGACCAGGGTGGGCTTGTCGCTGACCAGCGAATGGGCGATCAGCGGGATCAGGTACGCGAGTGATTTGCCGGTTCCGGTGCCGGCCTGGACCAGCAGGTGGTCGCCGCTGTCAATCGCGTGCGCCACCTGCCGGGCCATCTCGTGCTGGCCGTCGCGGCTCTGGCCGCCCATGCCGGACACGGCGCGGTCGAGGAGTTCGATAACGAACGCCCCGCCGGCCGGGCCGCGTGTTCCTGCCGAACGTTCTCCGTCGGGTTCGGTCCCCGCGGCTTCAGTCATTGCTGATGAACGAATCCAGTTCAGCGGCGAATCCCTCGCGCACCATCACAACGGCGCGGGTGCCCGCTTCCTCGTGGTCGAGGCTGAGGATCTCCGCGTCGGTCTCGTGCAGCTTGCTGAGCAGGTCCCCGCGGTTGTACGGGATCATCAGTTCGAGCTTGACGCTGGGCCGCGGGATGCCTTCGCTGATGGCCTTGAGCAGTTCCGGGATGCCCTCGCCGGTGCGTGCCGAGACCACCACGTGGCGCGGTTCGCGCTGCTTGAGCCGTTCGATCACGAAGGGATCTGCGGCGTCCGCCTTGTTCAGGACGATGATTTCCGGCACCTTGCGGGCGTCGACCTCGCTGAACACCTTGCGGACAGCGGCGATCTGGCCTTCCGGATCCGGGTGGGAGACGTCCACCACGTGCAGGATCAGATCCGCGTCGGCGACTTCCTCCAGGGTGGAGCGGAAAGCCTCCACGAGCTGGGTGGGGAGTGACCGGACAAAGCCCACGGTATCGGCCAAAGTGTAGCCCAGCCCGTCCGAGGTCTCGGCCTTGCGGACTGTCGGGTCCAGCGTGGCGAACAGGGCGTTCTCCACCAGCACGCCGGCGTCGGTCAGCCGGTTCAGCAACGAGGACTTGCCGGCGTTGGTGTACCCGGCGATCGCAACGGACGGCACCGAATTGCGACGGCGGTTGGCGCGTTTGGTCTCCCGGGCCGGCTTCATCGCGGCGATCTCACGCCGAAGCTTGGCCATCCGGGTGCGGATCCGGCGGCGGTCCAGTTCGATCTTGGTTTCACCGGGACCGCGCGAGCCCATGCCGGCACCGGCACCGCCCACCTGGCCACCGGCCTGGCGGGACATCGAGTCACCCCAGCCGCGCAGGCGCGGGAGCAGGTATTCGAGCTGGGCCAGTTCCACCTGGGCCTTGCCCTCGCGGCTCTTGGCGTGCTGGGCGAAGATGTCAAGGATCAGGGCCGTGCGGTCGATGACTTTGACCTTGACGATGTCTTCCAGGCTGCGGCGCTGGGACGGTGCCAGTTCGGCGTCGACGACGACGGTGTCGGCGCCGGTGGACATCACGATGTCCTTGAGCTCCTGGGCCTTGCCGGAGCCGAGGAAGGTTCCGGGGTCGGGCTTGGCGCGGCGCTGCACGATCCCGTCAAGGACCTCCGAGCCGGCGGTCTCGGCGAGAGCGGCGAGTTCGCGGAGCGAGTTTTCGGCGTCGGCGAGCGTGCCCTCGGTCCAGAGGCCGGCCAGCACGACACGCTCAAGGCGAAGCTGCCGGTATTCGACTTCGGTGACGTCTTCGAGTTCCGTGGACAGCCCGGCGGTACGGCGCAGGGCGTGCCGCTCCTCGAGGTCCTGCTGGTCGCCGTCGTAATTGTTGTGTTCCCCGCCCTGCCGGGAGATCGCCTGCGCCTTGCCGAGGACCGAGGTGGACTCGCCGGCAGCCGGGGCTGCCTTCCGGGCAGGGGTGTCCTTGGAGAGGATCCGGTCGATGACAGCCTGGATTTCCGCAGGACTCATGTCCTGGGCTGCTGAATCGGGTCCGGTGTTGGGCTGACTGGTCATGGTCTCCTTTAGAGGTTCGGCAGTTTCAGAATAGTGCCGATCGGTGTTGTCTGGGGCGGTATTCGCGCTGGGCTGACGACTATTCGTCAAACGGGGCTCCTGGAATGCCCGCGGCAGCGGCGCCGGGGCAGGGTGGGCTCCGCGAGGGAGCGGTGAGAAACGGGAGGGAACAGGCGTGGTTTGGCCCTGAGGAGGGAGATACATTCCGCCCGGCCGGGCTCCATGAGCACTGCCAGACTCCAAGTGGAACGGGCGCCGGCGGCAGGTCCTTTTCAGGATCATCGCGGGGTGGCGCACTGAGCGGAAGGTAACTACCTGCGTCGCTGCGGGGACGGGATTTAACCCGCGCCGGCTACTTGAAGTTCAAGAACATGTATTTAACACTAGCAGACGGCCTGGCCGGGTCCGGCCCCGCGCCGCGGTTTCGCCTACGGGCCGGGGGCCAACTAATCTGGGCAGTTATGGAGTCTGCACACTATTTCAGCGCCCAGCCGGCCGGGCCGTTCACCCGCAAGCCACTGACCGTGGAACTCGCCGGTGAGACCCGGCACCTGCAGACGTCCTCGGGCATCTTCAGCCCGGACGGAATCGACAAGGGCACGGCTGTGCTGCTTGCCGAGGCGCCCGCCCCGGCCCCGCAGGGAACGCTGCTTGACATCGGCTGCGGCTGGGGTCCGATTGCCCTGACCCTGGCCCTGCGGGCACCGCACGCCCGGGTCTACGCCGTGGACGTCAACGAACGGTGCGTGACCCTAACAAACGAGAACGCCGCACGGCTGGGACTGGGAAATGTCACGGCCAGCACGCCCGACGCCGTTGACCCCGGGCTCCGCTTCGACACGATCTGGTCCAACCCGCCCATCCGGATCGGCAAGGACGAGCTTCATGCCCTGCTGCTGCTGTGGCTGCCGCGGCTGGCGCCCGGCGGCTCCGCGTGGCTGGTGGTGCAGAAGAACCTGGGGTCGGATTCCCTCCAGCGCTGGCTTGCCGCGGAGCTGGACAGCAGCTTCACGGTGACGCGCGAGAGCACGTCCAAGTCGTTCCGCATCCTTCGGGTCAGGAAAGTGTCCCACTAGCGACGATCACCGCGGGGCCGCTGAGCTCGACGTGCTCGTGGCCCTCCGCCCCGAGGAAGAACTTCACGCCGAGGACACCGCCCGGGACGTGGACGTTCCACACGTCCGGGGCACCCTGGCCGGCCCAGTGGCGGATCGCGACGGCGGCCGCGCACGCGCCGGTGCCGCAGGACTGCGTTTCCCCCACCCCCCGTTCATGAACACGCATGGTGATGGTTCCGACGCCGCCGTGGACCAGCGGCTCGGACGGGACCACGAACTCGACGTTGGTGCCGCGGGGCGGCGTGGGGTCCACATGGGGTGCGGTGAACAGCTGCGTGGCGTCCAGCTCAGCCAGTTCGGCCAGCGCCACGACGGTATGCGGGTTCCCCATGCTGACGGACAAGGCGGGCCGTGCGACCTCGAGCCCCGTTGCACTGACCAGCGAATCCATGGCCCGTGCGGTGGCCTCCCCGGGGAAGATGAACTCCCAGGGGCCCATGTCGACGGCATAGCCGGCGGCGGTGCGGACGATCGTTTTGGCGCCGCCCCGGGTGCCGATGGTCAGCGATTCGCCGGCGGGCAGCTCGACCAGGCCTTCGGCGATCAGGAAGTGCACAAAGACGCGGACGCCGTTGCCGCACATCTCGGAGAGCGAGCCGTCGCCGTTGCGGTAGTCCATGAACCATTCGGCGTCCGGGTGCTGGGTCAGCAGCTCCTGGCCCTCCGCAAGCAGCCGGGAGGGGACGGCGCGGATCAGCCCGTCGCCACCGATGCCGCGGTGCCGGTCACAGAGTGCCTCGACCTGTTCCGGCGTCACTGCCAGGGTGCCATTGGGGTCCGCCAGGAGCACAAAGTCGTTTCCCGTGCCGTGGCCTTTGGAAAAATTGAGTCCGCTCAGGGCTGCAGTGTCACCGGTGGGGTTGCGGTCAGCGGCCACGGCCAGGGTTTCATCCATGCTCCAAGGTTACCGTTCCGACCCGTGCCGCCGGCTGACCGCCCCGTCAAACGGGCCGGCAATTCCCCGCCTGGGGCGGTTGTTTCAGCCCGCGAGGCCGCGGGCTGCGGCCCTGGCCACGAGGTGCGGGTCCTGCCAGTCGAGCCAGTGGATCCGGGGGTCGGCACGGAACCAGGTCAGCTGACGGCGGGCGAACTGCCTGGTCGCGACGATGGTCTCCTCCGCGGCCTGCGCCACGTCGGATTCGCCGTCGAGGACTCTGAGGAACTGGGCGTAGCCGAGGGCGCGCGGTGCCGTCCGGCCGAGCCGGAGCCCGGCGGCGTCGAGGGCCCGGACCTCCTCGAGCAGCCCGCTTTCCACCATACTGTGGACCCGGCGGGCGAGCCGTTCCCGGAGCTGCCCGCGGTCCACCTCGAGCCCGATCTGCACCGCGGGCTGGACGTACTCGCGGGTGGGCATGAAGGAGCTGAAGGGCCTTCCGGTCAACTCGAACACCTCAAGCGCGCGGATGATCCGGCGCGCGTCGCCGAGCCGGCCGGCGGAGACCGGGTCCACGCCTTCCAGACGGACGCGCAGTGGCGCGGCCCCGCCGGTTTCCAGCTCCGTCTCGAGCCGGCGCCGGATGGCTGGGTCCGTACCCGGAAATTCCAGCACGTCCAGGGCGGCGCGAACGTAGAGGCCGGAGCCTCCGGCCAGGATGGCGCGTTTCCCGCGGGCGTGGATATCGGCGATGAGCGCACGGGCCTGCTGCTGGAAGTCCGAGACGCTCGCGTCCTCCGTCACGTCCAGGATGTCCAGGAGGTGGTGCGGGACTCCCCTGCGCTCGGCCTCGGTGATCTTGGCGGTACCGATGTCCATGCCCCGGTAGAACTGCATGGAGTCGGCGTTGATGACCTCGCCGTCGAGCTCCAGTGCCAGTGCTACGGCGAGGTCGGACTTGCCGGAGCCGGTCGGCCCGACGACGGCGATCACCGGTTGTGCCGTTCCTGCACCTGCCCGGGGTGCGCCGGCTTGGACTGCAGCCGCTCCTGCGCCCGCCCGGGCTGCGCCGGCCTGGACTGAGCCGGCCTCCACTGCGCCGGCCTCCGTGTCCTGGGCGCTGACCGCCGGGGTGTCGAGCGGATCCGCCACGGGCTAGCGTCCGCGGACGGGAAGGGTGGGCATGCCCAGGGACACTCCCGTAGTGCCGGCGGCGGATCCGGGAACGGGTGCGCCGCACGAGTCGGCCTGGGACCTGTCCCACGCGTCGCCGGCCCGGGAGCGGCGAAGGCTGTAGTCCTCCGCCGACGCCGGGTCGGCGACGAGGTGGAACGCCGCGGCCTCGGTGATGGTCACTGTGACCAGGTCGCCGGGGCGGGGCGTCCCGGCCCCCGCCGGCACGGAGAAGTGGACCAGGCGCTGGTCCTGGGACCGGCCGGAGAGCCGGTGGGTTTCCCCGGCTTTGCGCCCGGCCTGGGCCGTGACCATGACCTCCACGCGCCGGCCGAGCTGGCGGGCGTTCTCCTCGGCGGCGATCCGGTCCTGGAGGGCGGTGAGGCGTTCGAAGCGTTCCTGCACGATGGCCTTGGGGAGCTGGTCCGGGAGCTCGGCGGCGGGAGTGCCCGGCCGTTTGGAGTACTGGAAAGTGAAGGCGGTGGCGAAGCGGGACTTCTCCACGACGTCGAGCGTGGCCTGGAAGTCCTCCTCAGTTTCACCGGGGAACCCGACGATGATGTCCGTGGAGATGGCGGCGTGCGGGATCTTCTCGCGGACCTTGTCCAGGATGCCGAGGAACTTCGTCGAGCGGTACGACCGCTTCATGTCCTTGAGGACCTTGTCCGAGCCGGACTGCAGGGGCATGTGCAGCTGCGGCATGACGTTGGGGGTCTCGGCCATGGCATCGATGACGTCGTCGGTGAAGGCGGCGGGGTGCGGGCTCGTGAACCGGACGCGTTCCAGGCCGGGGATGTCGCCGCAGGCGCGGAGCAGTTTGGAGAAGGCCTGCCGGTCGCCAAATTCGACGCCGTAGGAGTTCACGTTTTGGCCCAGCAGGGTTACTTCGATCGCGCCGTCGGCGACGAGGGCCTGGATCTCGGCCAGGATGTCGCCGGGACGCCGGTCCTTTTCCTTGCCGCGCAGGGCCGGCACGATGCAGAAGGTGCAGGTGTTGTTGCAGCCGACGGAGATTGACACCCAGCCGGAGTAGACCGAGTCCCGCTTGGTCGGCAGGGTGGAGGGGAAGACATCGAGGGACTCGAGGATTTCGAGCTGGGCTTCCTTGTTGTGGCGGGCCCGTTCCAGCAGGGCCGGCAGGGCCCCGACGTTGTGCGTGCCAAAGACGGCGTCCACCCAGGGGGCCTTCTTCAGGATGGTGTCGCGGTCCTTCTGCGCCAGGCAGCCCCCGACGGCGATCTGCATTCCGGGGTTGGCGGCCTTGACCGGCGCCAGCATGCCGAGGTTGCCGTAGAGCCTGTTGTCGGCGTTTTCCCGCACCGCACAGGTGTTGAAGACCACGACGTCGGCTTGTTCCCCGGCGGCGGGAACGTAGCCGGCGGCTTCGAGCATCCCGGACATGCGCTCGGAGTCGTGCACGTTCATCTGGCAGCCGAAGGTCCGCACCTGGTAGGTGCGGGGCTGCTGCGGGACGGAGGGCTTCGCCCCGGGACCCGGGATGGACGTGGCCTCCGTGGAAGGGGCGGTGCCGGCTGCTGGGGAAGGAATGGTCAAACTCACTTGTTAAGGGTACCGGGTCCGCACGGTGCCGGGGCGTCCTTAGAAATCAGCCGGGGAGCCTGCCTCCGGACCGGCCGAGGCGCCGTCGAGGACTTCGCCCACGATCCGGAAGGCCTGGGACGGCTGATAGCCCTTGCGGGCGAGCATGGAGGCGAGCCGGCGCGCGGTTTTGTCCCGCTCGGCGCGGTCCTCGAACCCGGTCACGCCCCGGAGCTTGCGCTGGACCAGTTCGCGGGCCGCGGATTCCTCGTCCTCGTCGCTGAGTTGTTCCAGGGCGACGGCGGCGGTTTCCGTGCCGATGCCCTTCTCGGCGAGTTCCCGCCGGAGCGCTCCCCTGGCGAGTTTGCGGCTCTGCGCACGGGACCGCACCCACATCTCGGCGAAGTCGGCATCGTCGATGAGCTTTACTTCCTCGAAGCGGTCCAGCACGGCTTCGGCGACGTCGTCCGGGACCTTGCGCTCGGCCAGTTTGCGGGCGAGCTGCAGCCGGCTCTTGGGCGAATTCGTCAGCTGCCGCAGGACAATGGCCCGCGCGACGGCGGCGGGGTCCGCGTCCCGGTCCTGTTCGGCGGCAGGACCCGCGCGGCGGGCGCCGTCCGCGGTCCGGCCTGCGTCCTCAACGCCGGGGGCAGGATTCCGTGATGGGAATCCTGCCCCTTTGCGCCGTCGGCCGTTAGAAGCCGTCAACGGCCTTCAGCTTCGGCGATGCTTCCGTTTCGGCGGGGGCCTTGACGCCGACGCCGAGCTTTTCCTTGATGAGTCGCTCCAGCTCGGCAGCGAGTTCGGGGTTGTCGCGCAGGAAGCGGCGGGAGTTCTCCATGCCCTGGCCCAGCTGGTCACCGTCGTAGGTGAACCAGGAGCCGGACTTCTTGATGATGCCGTGCTCGACACCCATGTCGATGATGCCGCCTTCGCGCGAGATGCCCTGGCCGTAGATGATGTCGAATTCGGCGATCTTGAAGGGCGGGGCCATCTTGTTCTTGACGATTTTGGCCTTGGTGCGGTTTCCGACGGAGTCTGCGCCCTCCTTGAGGGTCTGGATCCGGCGGACGTCGATGCGGATGGAGGCGTAGAACTTCAGCGCCTTGCCACCTGTGGTGGTTTCCGGGGAACCGAAGAAGACGCCGATCTTCTCGCGCAACTGGTTGATGAAGATGGCTGTGGTCTTGGTCTGGCTCAGGCGGCCGGTGATCTTACGGAGGGCCTGGCTCATCAGGCGGGCCTGCAGGCCGACGTGGCTGTCGCCCATGTCGCCTTCGATTTCCGCGCGGGGAACGAGGGCGGCAACGGAGTCGATGACAATGACGTCCAGGGAGCCGGAGCCGATCAGCATGTCCATGATTTCCAGGGCCTGCTCGCCGGTGTCCGGCTGGGAGACGAGCAGGGCGTCGGTGTCGACGCCGAGCCTGGCTGCGTACTCGGGATCCAGGGCGTGCTCGGCGTCGATGAAGGCGGCGATGCCGCCAAGGCGCTGGGCGCTGGCGACCGCGTGCAGTGCCACCGTGGTCTTACCGGAGGATTCCGGTCCGTAGATTTCCACGACCCGGCCACGCGGCAGGCCGCCAATTCCCAGGGCGATGTCCAGTGCGATGGAACCGGTCGGAATGACCTCGATGGGTGCACGGACTTCGTCACCCAGGCGCATGACCGAGCCTTTGCCGAACTGCTTGTCAATCTGGGCCAGTGCTGCGTCAAGCGCTTTCTGGCGATCCGGGGCTGCGGCCATGGTTCACACCTCTATTACTTTCTCGCTGTGGAGTGGCCGTTCCGGCCCTGTGTCGTGATCGGTTGTTGTGATCGGTGTTCATGATCAGTGTTTGTGATCGGTGATCATGATCAGTGTTTGTGATCGGTTTGTCGGTCATTACTGAAGCTACCGGCACCCACCGACAGAGTTGCCTGATTGCCCCGCGTATGTGGAAAGCTCTAAAAAAAGCATAGTCCTACCCGAACAGATATTCGAACAATCAGTGCGGCGTGTCAGGCGCCAACTGCCCGCACGGTGCTCGAACGCCGCGGGCCGGGACCTCTGGCTGGGCGCCCACCTAAGCCTCGGCCGGAGCCGGAGGTCAGCGGGGTTTGACGTCGCGGCCCAACCGCCGCTCGGGCGGGACGTCCTGGACCTCGCACAGCGCGAGCCACACCTGCCGGGGCGGTACCCCCGCGCTCAGGGCCTGCTCGGCTGTCCGGCCGCCGACACCCGCCAGGACCAGGGAGCTGCTGAGGACCCGGGAATACCCTGCCCCGAATTCGTCGTCCATGAGCCGCCAAAAGTCACTGATTCGCACACCACGAGTCTCTCACGGCACGGGAGGACTCTAGAATGGTTGCCATGAGCAACTCCGCCGTTGGCCCTGGGATCCCCGGCGGCGCTGACGATTCCACCGAAACGGCGCTGACCGCCGTGGAGCACCAGCTGAGCCTGCTCTGGCGGCGGGCCCGTTCGATCTCGCACCATCTCTCCCGCCAGGTTCACCCGGACATGGAACCGGCGGCATACGGGCTGCTCTCCGTGATCCGCAAACAGGGTGCCATGCGGCTGACCGAACTGGCCTCCAGCATCGGCGTCGGGAAGCCCTCGGTCAGCCGTCAGATCGCTTTCCTGGAACGCCTGGGCCTGGTCTCCAAGGAAGCCGACCCGCTCGATGGGCGCGCGCAGATCATCCGGCTGACGCCCACGGGCGAAGATCGGATGCACGAGGTGCAGGACGCGCGGCGGGAAGTCTTCCGCGAGCGGCTTGGTGAGTGGCCGCTGGAGGAGCTGGAGACCCTGTCGCACTACATCGCCAAACTCAACGCCACCTATGAGCGCGACGGCTTCCCCCGGGACGAACCGCAGTAGCCCTGGGGTCCCGCCGCGGCAGGCCACTCAAAAGCCGCCGGGCGGGCAACCGCCGTCAGGAGGATACCGTGCACCCAAGAAACCCCGTGCACCCAAGAGACCCCGACGGGCAACTGCCGGGCAGGCGCCTGCCGTGCACGCAAAAGACCCCGGCACACCGCCGGGGTCTTTTGTCGAGTAGTGGGTGTCCGGGCTAGCGTGCCCCGGAAAGGAGGCCCTTGGCCAGTTCCTCGTTGAGGTCGGAGTTGAGCTCACGGTCCAGGTCACGGCCGTAGCGCTGTGCGAACTCCTGCGGGACGGTGTCCGGAACCGCAACTCCCTCGGCAACAGCGACACGGTCGCTGACTTCGCGGAGCATAATGGAGAGCGGAACATCGAGGGCCGAGCAGATCGAGGAGAGCAGCTCCGAGGAGGCTTCCTTCTGGCCGCGTTCCACTTCACTCAGGTAGCCCAGGGAAACGCGGGCACTGTGCGAGACTTCGCGGAGGGTACGGCCTTGGCGTTGGCGGACATCGCGGAGTACATCACCGATTTCGTGACGAAGTACAACCATCTTGCGCTCCTTCTGTTCGCTCTTGGCCTGATCGGCGAGGCCCACATCCTTCCAGCGGACAACGCCGTTAATGGATACGGGCTGCTTTACCATCTGTATCGCCTTGCTCCCTCTTTATGTCGAGCCCGCCGGTCAAAGCGGACACTGATGATGCTTTCATCCTAGGCGCCTCCCTTATTCGGAAGCGACACAATGTAATAACTAATAGGAATCAAGTTTTGTTCCCGACAACTTTACGCCCGGTAGCTTGCGGAAGCCAGAGCCTCCAGCAGGCGTTCCAGGGCCGCGGCGCAGGCCTGGCCGCGGATTTCCGGCCGGTTCCCCTCGAAGCTGTATCCGTACGACGTCGAGCCGTCCGCCGTGGCGACGCCGATGTAGACGGAGCCGACGTCCTTGCCCCCGTGCGGCTCCGGGCCGGCGACGCCGGTGGTCGAGACGCCAATGTCGGCGCCGCAGATCCTGCGGGCGCCCTCGGCCATGGCCTCGGCTACCTGGCCGTCAACGGCACCGACGGTGTCCAGCAGGTCCCGGGGCACCCCGAGGACATCGGCCTTGACCGAGTTCTGGTAAGACACCACCCCGCCCTGCAGCATCCCGGACGCGCCGGGAGTGTCCGCGAGCACGGCGGCGACCATTCCCGCGGTGAGGGATTCTGCCGTAGCGACCGTCAGGCCGCAGCCGATCGCCCCGGTGACGGCCTCTTCGGCCAGATGATGCAGGTTGATGGTGCGGTGGGGAGTGGTCATGGCTTGCCCTCCTGGATCTTCTGCTGCTGGGCACGGATGCCGCTGGCGCGCAGCTTGAGGGCCTCGATGACGTATTCGCCGCCGGTCCAGACCGTGATGGCCAGGGCCACCATCATGACCCCGAAGGCCACGACGCCGAGCCATGGCGCAATCGAGGCCAGCGGGAGGATGTACAGGAAGATGGCCACGGTCTGGATGACGGTCTTGAGTTTCCCGCCGCGCGACGCCGGGATCACGCCGTAGCGGATGACGAAGAACCGCAGGGCGGTGACACCCCACTCACGGACAAGGATCAGGATGGTCACCCACCAGGGCAGCTCCCCCAGCACCGAGAGCATCACGAGGGCCGAGCCGATCAGCAGTTTGTCCGCGATGGGGTCGGCGATCTTGCCGAAGTCGGTGATCAGGCCGCGGCTGCGGGCGATGTCGCCGTCGAGCTTGTCCGTGTAGATGGCGACAGCGAAGGTCGCCGCGGCGACCCAGCGCCACACGCCGTTCTGGGCGACCAGCCCCGGTGCGTCCAGCAGGAGGAACCAGACGAAGAACGGCACCATCACAATCCGCAGCATCGTCAGGATGTTGGGCAGGTTCCAGATCCGGGACGCGGATCCGGTGCTGTTGGCTTCGGAGCTAGTCACCTTCCTAGGCTACCGTCCGGTGAGCGACCATGCGTCCTCGGAACCCCCGTCGTCCCCATCCGGGCCGCCGGAGCCCCCGTTGGCGCCGTCTGCGCCGTCGTAGTACTGGGTGTCCTGACCGCGCCGGTCCAGGTCGGCGGCGACGAGGTCCTCCGCGTAGCCGCCCTGGGCGACGTTGGCGTTGGCGTTCTCGCTCAGCGCCGCGGTCTGTGAATCGGCGACGGCGGGCACGTCCATGCCCTTCATGGCAGCGAGAACCGCCGCCAGGTCATCGGGTTTGACCAGGACGTCGCGGGCCTTGGAGCCCTCGGAGGGGCCCACCACGCCGCGGGATTCGAGCAGGTCCATGAGCCGACCGGCCTTCGCAAAGCCGACCCGCAGTTTGCGCTGCAGCATTGAGGTGGACCCGAACTGGGTCGTGACCACGAGTTCGGTGGCCTGCAGCAGGACCTCGAGGTCGTCCCCGATGTCGTCGTCGATCTGCTTCTTCGGCGCCTCGGGGGCGACGTCGTCGCGGTAGTCGGCCTTGAGCTGGCCCTTGACGTGCTCGACGACTTTGTGGATTTCGGATTCGGTGACCCAGGCGCCCTGGACACGCATGGCCTTCGAGGCACCCATCGGCAGGAAGAGCGCGTCGCCCTGGCCGATCAGTTTTTCGGCGCCCGGCTGGTCCAGGACCACGCGGGAGTCGGTGACCGAGGAGGTCGCGAACGCCATCCGGGAAGGCACGTTGGCCTTGATCAGGCCGGTGACGACGTCGACGGAGGGCCGCTGGGTGGCGAGCACGAGGTGGATGCCGGCGGCGCGGGCCAGCTGCGTGATGCGGACGATCGAGTCCTCGACGTCGCGCGGGGCGACCATCATCAGGTCCGCGAGCTCGTCGACGATCACGAGCAGGTAGGGATACGGCCGGATGACCCGCTTGGACCCCTCGGGCGGGAGGACCTTGCCGGCGCGGACGGCCTTGTTGAAGTCGTCGATGTGCTTGAAGCCGTAGTTGGCGAGGTCGTCGTAGCGGGCGTCCATCTCGCGGACCACCCATTGCAGGGCCTCGGCGGCCTTCTTGGGGTTGGTGATGATCGGGGTGATGAGGTGCGGGACGCCCTCATAGGCGGTGAGTTCCACGCGCTTGGGGTCCACCATGACCATGCGGACCTCGTCGGGCGTGGCGCGCATCAGAATGGAGGTGATCATGGCGTTCACGAAGGCCGACTTGCCGGCACCGGTGGCGCCCGCCACCAGAAGGTGCGGCATCTTGGCGAGGTTAGCGACGACGTAGCCGCCCTCGACGTCCTTGCCGACGCCAATCACCATGGGGTGCTCGGTCCGCCGGGCGTTCTGGCTGCGGAGCACATCACCCAGGGAGACGGTCTCGCGGTCCGTGTTGGGGATCTCGATGCCGATCGCGGACCGGCCGGGGATGGGGCTTAGGATGCGGACGTCCGAGCTGGCGACGGCGTAGGAAATGTTCTTGGACAGGGCGGTGACACGTTCCACCTTGGTGCCCGGGGAGAGTTCGATCTCATAGCGCGTCACGGTGGGCCCGCGGCTGAAGCCGGTGACTTGTGCCTCGACGTTGAACTGGTTCAGGGTTTCGGTCAACGAGGCGACGATGGCGTCGTTGGCCTCGGTGCGTTCCTTGGGAATGGAGCCCGGTGTCAGCACGTCCGACGGCGGCAGCGTGTACGTCACGTCACCGGCGAGCGACAGCTGTTCGGTGCGCTGCGGAATCGGGGTGGGCAGCGGTGCCGGGACGACGGGTCTGGAGGGGACCTGCGCTGCGGCTGCCACGGCTGCGGCTCCGGGTGCCGGAACGGCAGGGTTCAGTGAGCCGGCGGCGACCATGCCCGGTGTGACGAGCGGGATCGCCTCGGTGGCGTTGTCCCCGGCCGCTCCGGCCGCACTGCCCAGCCCCTGGGCTGCCTTGATCTTCTCGACGGCGAGCTCGGCCTGGGTGGGACGGCGCACCCCCGGCGCGATGGACCTGCTGCCGGTTTTGGCGCCACCGGCGGCTCGGGCGGCTTCGGCTTCCTCGTCAGCAATGAGCGCCCGCTCGAAGGCCTCGTCGCCGACGTAGCCTTCGAGTCCGGCGTCCTCGTCCTGGTCCTTGCCGAAGAGGCGGCGGCGCTTCTTCTTGGCCGGGGCCGGGGTGTCGTTTTCGTAGAGGTAGCTGCGGTCATGGCCGTCCGTGCCGGTTTCCTGATCCTGCAGGTCGATGCCCATGAGGTGCTCATAGGCGCCGCGCAGGCGGTCCGGGATGGCGCCGAACGGCGTGGCGGTGACGATCAGCAGGGAGGTGAATGCGAGCAGGCCGTAAACAGCCAGCGGGACGGCCGGGTGGATGGCGGCCAGCGGGGCGGCGGCGAGGTAGCCGAGCATGCCGCCGGCCCGGCGGAGCCCGTCGAACCCCTCGGTGACGCCCGGTTCCCCGCCAATGACGTGGGCCAGGCCGGTGCCGGCGAAGGTCATGATCAGGAAGCCGATCCCGATCCGGTTGTTGCCGCGGCCATCGACTGGCTGGCGGAACAGCCGGAAGGCGCAGACAAACAGCATGAGCGGCAACAGCAGGGACATCCAGCCGAAGGTGCCGTTGACGATTCCGTAGACCATGTCCGGGAACCAGCCCTGGAAGCCCCACCAGGCGAAGGTGGCGACGAAGACCCCGAGCGCGAGGTTGAACAGGGCTGCGCCGTCGCGGCGGTCCCCGGGGGCGAGGTCGCTGACGTCGTAGCCGATCCGGCGGATTCCCGCCCCGACGACATGGGCAACGCCCAGCCATGCCCCGGCCACAACCCGGAGCAGCCAGGGCTGCTTGGGTTCGACGGCGGCCAGCTGACGGGTGCGCGCGGTCCCCGTTGTTCCGGAGGGCTTGCTGGTTTTGGACGCAGCCGGGCCGGAGCCCCGAGCCGAAGAGCTGCCTGATTTACCGCTGGGGTTTCCTCTAGGCGCGGAGGAAGTACGTGTCGCCATACCCGCTACGGTACCTGACTCCGGGCCGAAAACCGCGGATTTCCGGGCCTCCGCGGGGGCCATGTTGCCGGCCGGGCACGCAAAACGGCCCTCCCGGTCCGCCGCAAGCCGAGGCCTGCGGCAGGCCGGGAAGGCCGTCATGGTGCGAAGCAAAGCGCTGAGGCGGCCAGCGCTGGGGTCAGCCAGCGCTGAGGCCGCAAGGGCCTAGGCCTCCAGGACCACCGGGATGATCAGGGGCTTGCGGCGGAGCTTGCGGTTGACCCAGGTGCCGACCACGCGGCGGACAACCTGCTGCAGCTGGTGCGTGGTGTGGTCCGTGCGGTTGAGCACGGCTTCTTCCAGGGCGGCGTTGATCTTGGGGATGATCTCGTCGAAGACGGAGTCGTCCTCGGCCACGCCGCGGGCGTGGATCTCGGGGCCGGAGACAACCTTGCCGGTGGCGCGGTGGATCACGGTGATGATGGAGATGAAGCCTTCATCGCCGAGCGTCTGGCGGTCCTTCAGGTCCGCTTCCGTGACTTCGCCGACACTGGAGCCGTCGACGTAGACGAAGCCGACCTCGACCTGGCCGACGATGTCCGCCTGGTGGTCCCGGAGGTCGATGACGGTGCCGTTGTCTGCGAGGAGGATGCTTTCCTCGGGGACGCCGGAGTCCAGGGCAATCTTGCCGTTGGCGATCAGGTGGCGCGTTTCACCGTGCACCGGCATCGCGTTCAGCGGCTCCAGGATGTTGTAGCAGTACAGCAGCTCGCCGGCGGCGGCGTGGCCGGAGACGTGCACCTTGGCGGTGCCCTTGTGGATGACGTCTGCGCCGAGCTTGAGCAGGCCGTTGATGATGCGGAACACGGCGTTCTCGTTGCCCGGAATCAGGCTGGACGCAAGGATGACGGTATCACCCTTGCCGACGACGACGCGGTGGTCACCATTGGCCATGCGGGACAGGGCTGCCATCGGCTCGCCCTGGGAACCGGTGGACATCAGCACCACGCGGTTGTCCGGCAGGTTGTCGATGTTCTTGATGTCAACCAGGATGCCCGGCGGCACCTCGAGGTAGCCGAGCTTCTCGGCGATGGCCATGTTGCGGACCATCGACCGGCCGACGAAGGCCACCTTGCGGTTGTGGTTGGCGGCGGCGTCCAGGACCTGCTGCACGCGGTGCACGTGGGAGGAGAAGGACGCGACGATCAGGCGCTTGGAGGCCTGGCCGAAGAGCCGGTCCAGGGTGGGTCCGATTTCCTTCTCGGCGGTGGTGAAGCCCGGCACGTCGGCGTTCGTGGAATCCGACATGAACAGGTCCACGCCCTCTTCGCCCAGCTTGGCGAAGTGGCGGAGGTCGGTGATCCGGCCGTCCAGCGGCAGCTGGTCCATCTTGAAGTCGCCGGTGTGCAGCACGGTGCCGCCGGAGGTGCGCAGGAACACGGCGAGGGCGTCAGGGATGGAGTGGTTGACGGCGACGAATTCGCATTCGAACGGGCCGAACTTCTGCACCTGTCCCTCGGTGACGGTCTGGGTGACCGGCTTGATCCGGTGCTCCAGCAGCTTCGCCTCGATGAGGGCCAGCGTCAACCGGGAACCGATCACGGGAATGTCCGCGCGCAGGCGCAGCAGGTACGGAACGGCACCGATGTGGTCCTCGTGGCCGTGGGTCAGGACGACGGCGACGATGTCATCGAGACGGTCCTTGATGTAGGAGAAATCGGGCAGGATCAGGTCGACGCCTGGCTGGGTTTCCTCCGGGAAGAGGACGCCGCAGTCGACAATGAGCAGCTTGCCGTCGATTTCGAATACGGTCATGTTGCGGCCGATCTCCCCCAGGCCACCGAGCGGAACGATCCGCAGGGTGTCCTTGAGCAGTTTCGGTGGCGTGACAAGGCCGGGAAGGGCGGTTTGGGTCATAATGCACTACTTTCCAGGCGGTTACCGGCCTGGTCTTTTCCTGATCGGGTGGAACACCTGATCAGGAAAAGACCATTCCGGCTTCCGCCAAGTCCTCGCGGATGGTTTCGATCTCAGCTTCGTCCGGCTCCACGAGGGGCAAACGGACAACCGAGTTGGGCAGGAGTCCCTGCCACTTCAGAACTTGCTTCGCAGCAACAGCACCCTGGATATGGGTCATCACTGCACGGACCATGGGGTCCAGTTCGAAATGTATGGTGCGGGCGGTGGCGAAGTCGCCCGCAAGTGCGGCATCGATCATGGCGCGGAACCGCCGCGACGCGACGTGCGCGGAGACGCTGACGAGCCCGACGGCGCCCGCTGCCATCCACGGCAGGGTCAGTCCGTCGTCGCCCGAGTAGACGTCCAGGTCCGTGTTCGCGAGGACGCGGGTGAGGGCGGCGAAGTCGGCCTTGGCGTCCTTGAGTGCCACGATGTTGCGGTGCTCCGCGAGCCGGATCATCGTTTCAGGCAGGATCGGCACGCAGGAACGGCCCGGGATGTCGTAGACCATCACGGGAAGATCGGCGGCGTCGGCGACGGCTTCGATGTGCGCCTGGATGCCGGCCTGGCTCGGCTTGTTGTAGTACGGGGTGACGATCAGCTGGCCGTGCGCTCCGGCTTTGGCTGCGCGCTTGGCCATTTCGATCGAGTGGGAGGTGTGGTTGGTGCCGGTTCCGGCGATGACCTTGGCCCGGTCCCCGACGGCCTCCACGATGACCCGGAACAGCTTTTCCTTTTCGTCGTCTTCCAGCGTGGAGGTCTCCCCCGTGGTGCCGGAAATGACTAGGGCGTCGTTGCCGTCGTCGACGAGCTTGTTGGCCAGCTCGGCGTTCTGCTGGTAGTCGACCTCACCGTCGGAAGTGAAAGGCGTGACCATGGCGGTCACGAGGGTTCCGAACGTGTAAGAGCGAGTATCAGAGTCAGCCATATGAAAAACGTTACCCTGTCCCCGGCGTGATACGACAATGACGGCTACGTGATGAAGATCAAACCCGGCCCCAACGGCTCATCCGACGGCCTCACCGCGCGAGGCCGGGGCACTGCGATTCCGGGCCGGGCGTTCCTGGGCATACCGGTCCAGGGCGCCGTAGTGCAGGGTCGCGGTCAGCACTTCGGTCCCCGTGCCGGCCGCCTGCCGGATCAGAACTCCGTCCGGTCCCCAGAAACCGCTGCCGCCCGCCGAAGGACCGGATCCGGTGGAGCCCCCGAGGTTGGCCAGCACGCTGAACATCCGGTTCTCCACGGCCCGCGCTCCCAGATGCACGGCCAGGCGGTGGTCCTCGCCGGCGGTATAAAGGGGCCGAGACTGCATAGACGTCGGCACCGGCTCCCGCGGCGTCGCCGGCGTGAACAGGACGGGCGGTGTCCAGACAGATGGCCAGGGCGATCTTCCAGCCGTCCAGGTCCAGGATGACCGTCTGGTCTCCGGCGCGGAAGACATGTTGCTCCGGGCCGTGGAGTTCCAGTTTGAAGCCGGTGTCCAGACCGCCGTTGGGGCGCAGGGCGAGCGAGGCCAGCCGGGGCGTGCCGTCCGCTTCCCGGAACGGGGCACCGACGACAGCGGTGATCCCGGTGCGCCGGCAGATTTCCCGCACGCCGTCCAGCCGCGGGTCCGCGGCGGTTACCCACCGCGCCGGGTCCGCCAGCCCTGGGAGGTCATAGCCGGTCAGGGACAACTCGGGGAACACCACGAGCCGGGCGCCGTGGTCATCTGCGTCTTCGATGAGCCGGATATGTTCCGCAGCGTTGGCGGGAATGCCGCCGTCGAAGGCCGTGTACTGGATAGCGGAGAGCGTCAGCGCGGGGGTCACCATGCCATCCTAGGCACCGCGCCCCCGCCAAGGGCAGGCCGGCCGGAAGGAGAACAGGCTGCAGCCGCAGCGTCAGCCCGCGGGGGCATCCCCGCCCGGCGGCGCGGTGCAGTAGCGGCCCACCGCGGTTTCGCGCAGGGACTCGGCCCAGGCCGCAAGGCGCTGGGCGGCCCGCACGTAGTGGAACAGCTCGGTGGGGGTCAGGGATTCGAGGTCGGTCTCGGCGAGCCGGCGGGCAAGTTCCGCCCCCGGGGCCTGCGCGGACAGGACGGTGCCTTCGCGCTGCCACTGGACGTCCTCGGCGGCTTCGCCGGCCACCAACTGCCGGAAGAGGAAATCCACGACGCCCGGGCTCATCGCTTTGAGGACACCGGACCCCGAGTCCGGGACGCGCTGCGCCGGCCTGCTGGCGCGGCGCGTCCCGGATGCGGGGAAGACGGGCTCTGGTGTGTTGTTCATGGGCCTATGCTATTCGAACATATATTCGAATACAAGAGCGCCGCGGCCCCACAGCTTTGGGCAGGCTGCGGCACAGGCGGATATGGGACGATCGAGATATGACCACGCGCGGAACAGCCTCCTCAGCAAGGACCGCCCGGGGCACGGCGGGAAGCAAAGCAGGAGCCGCGAAAACCGGCAGGCCCGGAGCGCGGCTGTCCGGCATCGATGCCGCCCGCGGGCTGGCCCTTCTGGGCATGATGGCCACCCACCTGTTTCCCACTTTCGAGTCCAACGCCCAGCTCTCCCCCACCTGGGTGGGGCTCGTTTCTTCCGGACGCGCCTCGGCTTTGTTTGCCGTCCTCGCCGGAATCGGACTGGCTTTGTCCACCGGCAAGCAGCAGCCGCTCCAGGGTCCGCAGTTGTGGGCGGCCCGCCGGGGCATCGCGCTCCGGGCGCTGGTGGTCGGCGCCGCCGGGCTCTCCCTTGGCGGGCTCGAAGTTAACATCGCCATCATTTTGGTCCACTACGCCGTGTTGTTCCTGTGCGTGCTGCCGTTCCTCGGCATGGACGTCAAACACCTGCTGGTACTGGCCGCCGGCTGGGTGCTCGTGAGTCCGGCGCTCGCCTTCCTGCTGCGGCCCTGGCTCCTCGTGGCCCAACCGCCGCTGCAGCTCGGCCACAACCCCAAGTGGGAGGATCTGTCCACGCCCGCGGCGCTTCTCGGGGACCTGTTCCTGACCGGCTACTACCCGGTCCTCCAGTGGATTGCCTATCTGCTGATCGGCCTCGCGATCGGCCGGCTGGCCCTCTCGACCGTCTCGGTCCCGGTACTGCTACTGGCGGGGGGAACCGCGGTGGCGGTCCTGGCGAAGTGGTTCAGCGTGGTGATGATGGAGGACTGGGGCGGCCGGGCGGCCCTGCAGGCGTCCCTGCTCAACCCCTCATATCCGTTGGAGAGCCTCCTGCAGGTCAACCTGGCCGGCGTGGACCAGACCGGCTCCGCCTGGTGGCTCGCCTCCAGTGCCCCGCATTCAGGCACCACACTGGATCTGTTGCATACCTCGGGGGTGGCGGCCGCCGTCGTCGGCGTCTGCCTGCTGCTGGGCCGGCTGGTCCAGCGGATCGGGCTGGACGTCCTGCTCCCGCTGCGCGGTGCCGGTGCCATGACCCTGAGCTTCTACACGGCCCACCTCTGCGTGATGGCCTCACTGTACGGCCAGCCGCTGCCGTCCGGGTGGACGGTCGAGGGCGTCTACTGGACCCAGGCCCTGGCGATCCTGGTTCTGGGCGGAATGTTCGCGGCCCTGGCGTGGCGGGGGCCGCTGGAGTGGGTGGCGCATGCCGCCAGCCAGCTCGGCCGCTACCAGCGGGCCCGCGTCCGGTAGCTGGCCTGCGACGTACCGGCTCCCCCGGCCCGCGTCCGGTTTCCCCGGCACCGGCAAGCGTCCGGTGGCACGCTATCCGCGGCTCAGGCCTGGCGGGATCCCGTGCGGTACAGCCGGACGGCATCGCGCATCGAGGCGCGCGCCCGCTTGCGGTCGCCGGCGGCATCATAGGCGCAACTGAGCCGGAACCAGGAGCGCCAGTCCTCCGGCGCGGCTTCCGTCTCGGCCCGGTACTTCTCGAATTCCAGGTCCGCGGCCTCGCGGATGATCCGCCCGGCGGGGGTGCGCGGCAGATTGTCCACCGGCAGGCCGTTCTCGGCTTCAAGGATTTTCGCCAGCCGTTCGGTGCGGGCGCCGAAGAGCAGCTCACGGACGAGGGCCCACGCTCCGATCACCGGCAAAAGCAGGTACGCCACGCCAATGGCCTGGGCCACCGGGTTGGCGTCCGTGATCAGCAGCACCGCGCGCTGGAAGGACACCACGAGGTAGAAGACCAGCAGGAGGGTGACGGCACCGACCCAGATCTTGGTGCGGTTGGCTTTGAACGCGGTCAGGACGTTGGCCACGGCGCTCAGAGCCCCAGGTCCAGGTAGCCGTCCAGGCCCATGGTGAGGCCCGGCCGGGAGGCGACGTTGCGCACACCCAGCAGCACGCCGGGCATAAACGAGGCACGGTCAAAGGAGTCGTGCCGGAAGGTCAGTTGCTCCCCCGGCCCGCCCAGCAGGACCTCCTGGTGCGCCACGAGGCCGCGAAGGCGGACGCTGTGGACGCGGACGCCGTCGACCTCGCAGCCGCGCGCTCCGGCGAGCCCACTCGTGGTGGCGTCGGGGCTGGCCGGGAGGCCGGCGGCTGCACGTTCGGCGGAGATCAGCTGTGCGGTGCGCACAGCGGTTCCGGACGGGGCGTCCACCTTCTCCGGGTGGTGCAGTTCGATGATTTCCACCGATTCGAAATAGCGCGAGGCCTTGGCCGCGAACGCGGAGGCCAGGACCGAGCCGAGCGCGAAGTTCGGTGCGATCAGGACTCCGACGCCGGCGTGGCCGGCGAGGAGCTCCTCGAGCCGGCCCAGCTTCTCCGAGTCCCAGCCGGTGGTCCCCACGACGGCGTGCATGCCGTGTTCGACGGCGAAGCGGACGTTGCCCTCGGTGCTCCCGGGGACCGTCAGGTCCACCACGATCCGGGCTCCGGCGTCGACGAGGGTGTCCAGGGAGTCGTTCCTGCCCAGCTCGGCGACAAGTTTCAGGTCCGCGGCGGCCTCGACGGCTCTCACCGCTTCGGCGCCCATGCGCCCGTTCGCGCCCAGCACGGCGACTGCGAGTTGTTCGGTCATGCCATCAACCCTACCGCCGGGGCGGGCGCCGGCCGGAACCGGCGGCCCTGCGTGACAGGCCCGCCGGGCGGCGATGATCCCCGTGTTGTGTGGCGGACTAGGCGCCCGCCCCGACCCACTCGACCGTGCCGTCGGTGAAGAACTGTTCCTTCCAGATCGGAACCTGGGCCTTGACCCGGTCCACGAGTTCCGAGCAGACCGCGAAGGCCTGGCCCCGGTGCGCGGCGGAAACGGCGCAGACCAGGGCGGGGTCGCCGATCTCCAGCATCCCGATCCGGTGCGCCACCCAGATCCGCACGGGCTGGGCCGGCGAACTGCCAGTTTCGCCGGCCGTCCCGCCGGATCCTCCGACGGCCCGTTCGGCGACGGCCCGTTCGGCGACGGCCCGTTCGGCGACGGCCTGTTCGGCGACGAGCTGCGCGACGACGTCGGCCATGACCTGGTGCGCCGTCGGGTGCGCGCTGTAACTGAGCCGCTGGACCGGCTTGCCGCCGTCGTGGTTCCTGACCACACCGCTGAAGCTGACCACGGCGCCCGCGGTGTCCGATTCGACCGCGGCGATGGCCTGGTCCACGGAGATGGGCTCGGCGCTGAGCACCGCGTTCACGACGTCAAAGGCTGAGTCAGTGGCCATGGCTGCCCTCCAGCTGGTCGCAAAGGTGTCCAAGGATGGGATCCAGCACGCTGAGGCCGTCCATCACACCCTTCGGGGACCCGGGGAGATTGACGATGAAGGTCTGGCCGGCGGCGCCGGCGTGGCCGCGGCTGAGCATCGCCAGCGGCGTCTTGGCAGTCCCGGCCCCGCGGATGCCTTCCATGATGCCAGGGATCTCCCGGTCCAGCAGGGGCAGGGTCTGTTCCGGGGTGGCGTCGGTGGGGCTAAGGCCGGTGCCGCCGCTGGTGATGATGACGGCCGGCGCCTGGGTCAGGAGCGCGCGCAGGGCGGCGCCCACGGCCTCGCCGTCGGGCACCACCAGGGCCGGGTAGGTCTCGAAACCGTGTTCGGTGAGCCAGTCGGTAATGACGGGTCCGGTCAGGTCCTCATAGATGCCGGCCGCGGCCCGGGTGGAGGCAATCACGACGCCTGCCTTGCGCCCGGTGGCTTCGCCGTGCCGGTGTGGTTCGGGCATGCTCATCGTGTCCAGTCCCCGCTCTTGCCGCCGCTTTTGGCCAGCACCTTGATATCCGTCAGCACCGCGTGTTTGTCCACGGCCTTGATCATGTCGTACACGCTGAGCGCGGCCACCGAGGCCGCGGTCAGCGCCTCCATCTCGACGCCGGTGAGCCCGCGGGTCTTGACCGTGGCGAAGACGGTAACCGTGTCGGTGTCGAGTTCGAAGTCGACCGTGACCTTGGCGATCGGCAGCGGGTGGCACAGCGGGATCAGCTCCGCGGTCTTTTTGGCGGCCATGATGCCGGCAACCCGGGCCACGGCGAGGGCGTCGCCCTTGGGCAGGTCTCCCGCGCCGAGCAG
The DNA here is from genome assembly GCF_055412825.1 of Pseudarthrobacter linnaei. Taxonomy (NCBI): domain Bacteria; kingdom Bacillati; phylum Actinomycetota; class Actinomycetes; order Micrococcales; family Micrococcaceae; genus Pseudarthrobacter; species Pseudarthrobacter linnaei. Next base: position 10,775 of record NZ_JBVAYX010000019.1, on the reverse strand, counting down.
GGCCAGGACCTCGGCGGTGCTGCGGACCGTGGCGGTGGCGGTGGCCTCGCGGGTGCTCTCCGCCTTGTTCGACACGTCGACCATCTGGGCCGTGCCGTCCTGCCGGAGGTGGGTCAGGTTTGGGGTTTCTGTTGGGGGGTTTTCTTCGTTCACAGCATCCATACTTCCACCTCGGCGCCTTCGGCGAGCGCGGCAATTCCTTCCGGGACCTGGATCAGGGCGTTGGAGTGCGCCAGGGCGCTGACGAGGTGCGAGCCCGCGCCGCCCTCAAGCCGGACCGTGCCGTCGGGCAGGACCGTGCCGCGCCTTACCTGGTGCTTGCCGGCCGGGGACGCGAGCGCCTCGGCCAGCCGTGCCCTGACGGCCGGGCGGGGTGCCGGCGAGCCGAAGAGGCCGCCGAGCGCTGGCCGGAGGAACATCTCGAAGGAGACCAGGCAGCTGACGGGGTTTCCCGGGAAGCCCAGGACCGGGACGCCGTCGAACGTTCCGATCCCCTGCGGGCCGCCGGGCTGCATCGCGACGCCGAAAAAGTCGACGTCGTGGCCCTGCATCGCCTGCCGGACCACCTCATACGCGCCCTTGCTGACACCGCCGGTGGTGACGATGAGGTCCACGTCCGCCGCGTGCCGGCGCAGCAGGGCTGCGAGTTCCTCCGGGCGGTCCGTGGAAATCCCGGTCCGGGTGACGTGGAGGCCGGCCTGGCGCATGGAGGATTCCAGCAACGTGGCGTTGGAGTCGTAGATCTTGCCGGGCCCCAGGGGGTTGCCCGGTTCCACAACCTCGTCGCCGGTGGTGGCCAGCAGGATCCGCAGCACCCGGTAGACGGGGACCTCGGTGAAGCCCAGGGCGGCCAGCAGTCCCAGTTGTCCGGGTCCCAGATAGGTTCCGGCGGCCAGGGCCAGCTCCCCGGTGCGGATGTCGCTGCCCGCGTCGCGGATGAAGTTCCTGGCCGGGACCGCGGGCAGCCGGACCGTGGCCGGGACGCCGGGCGCGGGGAAGACCGCCGGCAGGGCCTGTTCAATCGGTACGACGGCGTCCGCCCCGGGGGGCAGCATGGCGCCGGTCATGATCGGGGCGGCTGTCCCGGGGGCCAGTTCAGGGGGTGCGGCACCGGCCGGCACGGCGGCGACAACGCGCAGTTCGGTGCCGCCGCCGGGCACGTCGGCGCTGCGGATGGCGAAGCCGTCCATCTGCGAATTCGCGAACGGGGGCAGGTCCAGCGGGGCCACGACGTCCGCCGCGAGTCCCCGGCCCAGTGCCGCGAGGAGCGGGAGCCGTTCGATCCGGTCCGGGCTGCGCAGCGGGGCCAGCAGTTGGCGGACGGACTCGCGGTGCGCTTCCACGGTGACGTGCCCTGTCTGGCTGCGGTGCATGCGTTGGTGACCCCTCGTCGTGAGCCATTGGTTTGGCTCGCCGGCCCGGCTCCCCGGCCCGGCGTGGTGGCCGGGCGGTTAGGACTTCACGTCAACTCTAACCGTGTGAAAGCCGGTGGCCCCGTTGGGCGCCACCGGGGCGCGTTCCTCCACCTGCGCGGCGCCGGTGAGGTCCGTGGCGCGGACCTGGACCTCATACTGGCCGGGCGTCAGCGGCAGCACCAGTTTCCACTGGTACCAGGTGTCCCGGGAGATCCCGGGAGCCAGTTGGGCGTCCTGCCACGCGCCGCGGTTGACCCGGAGCTCGACCCGGCCGATCCCGGTGTGCTGGGCCCAGGCGACCCCGCCGAAAGCCACCGTCCCCGCATTCACCGGACGGCCGTCCCGGGGCACATCGATCCGGGAGGAGGTCTTGATGGGTCCCCGCTCGCTCCAGCCCCGGGGCGTCCAGTAGCCGGCGTCGTCGGCGAAACGTGTCACCTTGAGCTCGGTGACCCACTTGGTCGCCGAGACGTACCCGTAGAGGCCGGGGACGATCAGCCGGGCCGGGAAGCCGTGCTCAAGTGGCAGTGGTTCGCCGTTCATCCCGACAGCCAGGAGCGCGTCTCGGTTGTCCGTCAGCACCTCCAGCGGGGTGCCAGCGGTCCAGCCGTCCGCGCTGCGGGAGAGGACCATGTCCGCGCTGCCTGTCGGGCCCGCCAGGGCCAGCAGGTCCCGGACCGGCCAGCCGAGCCAGCGGGCGTTGCCAATCAGGTCCCCGCCCACCTCGTTGGAGACGCAGGCGATGGTGAGGTGCCGTTCCATCAAGGGTTTGGCCAGCAGCGTGGCGAAGTCCAGGGTGATTTCGCGCTCCACGAGGCCGGTGACCTTCAGGGTCCACTGGCCCGGGTCCACCACCGGGACGCGCAGGGCGGTGTCGATCCGGTAGAAGTCCTTGTTGGGGGTTACCAGCGGGCCCACCCCGTCCAGCCGGACCTCCGCTCCGGCCGGGATCGGCGGGGCCGGTGACTCGGGCACGGGGAGCGCGAGTTTGCTGCGCACTTCATTCACGACGGCGGCGGCCCCCCGGAACGTTGCGGCGAGCACGCCGGCGGCCGCGGCGACGGCGGCCGTCCCGCCGAGCGCCTGCAGGAACCGGCGTCGGGACGGAGGCTGTGCCGCTGGGGCGGTTCCGCCGGGCGGCGGTCCGGCGCCCGGCCCCGCTTCAGGTCCGGCGCCGGGTCCGGCGCCCGGCCCCGCTTCAGGTCCGGCGTAGGTCTGCCATTCCCCCAGCCGGCCGATCAGCCAGCGCAGCAGGATCATGCCCACGGAGGCGGAGAGCAACGGGGCCGGGATCGCGTTCCCGGTCAGTTCGGACCGGCTCAGGACGGCCGCCAGTCCCACTGCGCCGAAGACGGCAATTCTGGCAACCCCGGCGAAGCGGCGCCGCAGTTCCACGATGCCGGACAGGGCAGCCAGGGCGGCGATGAGGAACCCCATGCCGCCCAACAGTGCGGCTTTGTCCGCCGTGCCGAACAGCGAAATGGCCCAGTCCTTGACGCCCGGCGGAACCACATCGATCACGGCGCCGCCGACGGCGGTCACCGGGGAGAGCGAGGGGCTCAGCAGTCCTGCCGCGAGTTCCCCCAGGGCAAGCCCCGTCCCGACGGCCACCACACCGGCGGCGGCCGCCCAGCCGGCCGCTGGCCGGTCCGTCATCCGCGGCACAGGGGTTTGCTGGCCGGGGCTGGGGTGGGTGCCCGCCTGCCCGCGCTGGGAGGTATTCACTCCTCCAGCATAGGTTCGCGCCGTCCCGCCCGGATGACCAATTCCTGGCCAGCGGCATCGGGAACGTACCGGGAACGCGCCAGAACCCCCACAACTTAATCCCGGGCCCAACAGGAGTGATGGACGCGCCGAGGTGGCGTAGCCTGACCTTATGAGTGTTCAGCTTGGTATGCCCCAGCCCCGCGCGAAGGACAGTTCCGGCGCGGGCGCCTCCGGCCCGCAGCCGTCCGGTCGCCCGGCCGGGATGCCCGCCGGCCTGATCGACCGCTACGGCCGCCGTGCCACGGACATGCGGCTGTCCCTGACGGACAAATGCAACCTGCGCTGCACCTACTGCATGCCCGCCGAGGGCCTGGAGTGGCTGTCCAAGCAGGCGGTGATGTCCGCGGCGGAGATCGTCCGGATCGTCCGGATCGGTGTTGACATGCTGGGCGTGCGCGAACTGCGGCTTACCGGCGGTGAACCGCTGGTCCGGGCCGATCTGCTGGACATCATTTCCGCGCTCCGCCGTGCCCACCCTGACCTTCCGATCTCCATGACCACCAACGCCGTCGGACTGGACAAGAAGGCCGCCGGGCTCAAGGCTGCCGGGCTGTCCCGGATCAACGTCTCCTTGGACTCCCTCCACGAGGAAACGTTTACCCAGCTGACCCGCCGTCCCTTCCTGAACAAGGTCCTGGCCGGGGTCGACGCCGCCTGGGCCGCCGGGCTGGGCCCCGTGAAACTTAACGCCGTGCTGATGCGCGGCATCAACGACGTCGAGTCCCCGGCCCTGCTGGCCTGGGCGCTGGACCGCGGTTACGAACTGCGGTTCATCGAGCAGATGCCGCTCGACGCCGACCACGGCTGGACCCGCCGGAACATGATCACCGCCGCGGAGATCCGCGGGCTGCTCTCGGTCGACTACGTACTGAGCGCCGATCCGCGGGACCGCGACGGCGCCCCGGCCGAACGCTTCGAGGTCCGGGCCCGCGTGCCCGGCACGGCCGAGGCCACCGGACCCGTGCTGGGAACCGTGGGGATCATTGCCTCCGTGACCGAGCCGTTCTGCTCCGATTGCCGCCGCACCCGCATCACGGCCGAGGGCAAGATCATGAGCTGCCTGTTCTCCCGGGAGGAAGTCGACCTGCTGGGGCTGCTCCGCGAAGGCGCGAGCGACGAACAACTCGCCGAGCGCTGGCAGGACGCCATGTGGATCAAGCCCAAGGCCCACGGCATGGACCACGTCGGACTGGACGCCCCGGACTTCGTCCAGCCGGACCGCAGCATGAGCGCCATCGGAGGCTGAACCACCTGTGAACGTACGTTACTTCGCTGCCGCGCGCGCTGCCGCCGGCGTCGATGAGGAACGCTTTGAACTCCCCGCGGGAGCCACCGTGGCCTCGCTGCTGGAGGCGATCCTCGCCGTCGAGCGCCCGGAACCCCCGGCCGGAACACCCCCGCTGGCGCGCCTGCTGTCCCGGAGCAGCTTCCTGCTCAACGAGGTCGCGGTGCGGAACCGGGCGGCGGCGCTGAGGCCGGACGACGTCGTCGACGTGCTGCCGCCATTCGCCGGCGGCTAGCCGACGCGGCCACCCGGGCCCTTCACGACAGGCCACCTCACGACAGGACCGTTCACGACAGGCCACCTCACGACAGGACCCTTCACGACAGTCCGGGGGCCGCGCGGGCATCCGCCGGCACAGCCGCGGTCCCGAGAGCCAGACCCACCAGCGCACCCCGGCTCCGGACCCCGCAGGCGGCAAAGATGAGCTTGAACTGGTCCTGCACGGTGTAGGGCCGGATCCGCAGGGCCGCTGCCAGTTCCGCGGTATTGAGTCCGGCGGCGGCGAGGCCCAGGAGCCGGTGCTGCTGCGGGGTCAGGGCAAAGCAGCGGGCGAATACCTCCAGCCGGTCCACCGCCGGGCATTCCTGGATGGTCACCGCGAGCGGAGGGGACGCCCCCGGCCGCCCGGCGTCCATCCGGGTGCAGCGCAGCAGCGCCCAGTCGCCGAGGCCAACAGGGACACGCGACATGGCCGGGTGGGAGTCCATCCCGGCTTCCCTTGCCAGCAGCTGGGCCGCGACATTGAGCACCTCCGCCGGAATGCCCTCATACGGCCGCGGCCCGCGCTGCAGCAGCCCCAGCCAGTCGCTCGCCGAGGCCGTCTGTCCCACAACTTCCAGCCCCTCGGCCAGGGTCAGCACCGCCTGGGGCGGCAGGGGCTTCCGCACGGCCTGCCATGCGGGACCGCTCCCTTCCGCCTCCCGCCGGCACTGTGCCGCCCGGCTCCGGCGGAGGCCCGCCGCCAGCAGCGGCGCCGCGGTGGCGAGATAGTCAGCCTCCGGCTCAGAGAAGGTGCCGGCCACCCCTGCCCGCCACAGGTCCAGCCAGCCCCAGCAGCCATGTTTGTCAGCGAACACCGTGGAGAGCACGTCCGTCACCCCGTAGCGGACCAGCAGCCCGTTCCACAGCAGACTGCGCTCCGGACGGCCGCCGGTGGCCATCACCAGGGTGGTGGCCGGCCGGACCTTTCCCATCAGGGCCGTCCACCGGCCCTGGGGCGTCAGGTACTTGAGCCGGATGAGTTCCGGCAGCTCTTCCGGGCAGGGAATCCTGGCCATCGGTGAGGTGCCGGTGGCCGATCCGGGGTCCGCCAGGGGCCAGGCGAAGGAGCTGAACGGCACCAGCCGGCCCAGCTCGGCCAGCACTCCCCGGCGCAGTTCCCTGTCGTCGAGCACGTCCCGGCAGAGTTGGCCGATGCGTTCCAGGCTCCGGCCCAGCGCCCAGCTGGTGGTCATGCATTCAGTATGCGCCCACCAGATTTCTGGGATACCGGCCGCTGCCCGGCCGCGCCTAGCGTGAAAGTATCCCCGCCGGCAGTGGGCGGGCAGTGGGCCGGCAGGTCACAGGAAACGGAAGGACTGAGTGCGATGTACACCCTGCAGATAGAACACGGAATCACGGATTTCGGCCGGTGGAAGTCAGCGTTCGACCGCGATCCGGTGAACCGCGCGGCGTCGGGGGTGACCGCGCACCGGATCAGCCGCCCGGTGGACGATCCGCACTACGTGGTGGTCGAACTCGATTTCGAGCGCCGCGCCGAGGCGGAAGAGCTCCTGGCGAACCTTCAAGCGAACGTCTGGAATTCCTCCGCCGCTGCCCCCGCGCTCCGGGGTGAGCCGAAGACCAGGATCCTGGCGTCAGCCCCTGACACACCGGCGGGCGGCCACCCGCCACCGAATTTCGGCAGCTACGCGACGGCCAGCGCTTCCCGCACGGTGGCCGCGACGGCGGCAGCGCCCGCAGCGCCCATGATGATCGTGTAGTGGTTGACGTCCGGGACCTCCCGGACGGTCAGGGCCGGCAGCTTCGCCGCCCAGGCGTCCAAATAGCCGGGCCCGTACAGGCCGCCGGGTTCGTCCAGCAGGCCACGGGGCGCCCGCAGCACCTGGGTCTCCACCGCCAGCTCATCCAGGGCTTTCAGGAGTGAGGGGCCGCGGTGCAGTTCGGCAGTGTCGTCCGCCATCGCCTGGTACCGGGTGGCCGGACGGAGCACGGGTTCCTCGCCAGTGAGGTCGTAGTCGACGTACTCCTCCACCAGCGGACCCCAGTCTGCGCTGAAGGCCGGATGCCGCTTCCAGTAGCTGCGGTAGGCCTCCCGGCTGGGGAAGGTGGCGTTCAGACGCTCGGCCGCCGGCCCCAGCACGGTGGCGACAACCTGCTCGTTACTGAGTTCCGCGGGCACCTGCAGCGGCAGTCCGCCGTCGACCAGCACAAGGGACCGCACACGCTCCGGGAACAGGTTCGCGAGCACGACCGAGGCGAAGGCGCCCATCGAATGGCCCACCACGACCACGGGCCCGCTGCTGAGCGCGGCCAGCACGGCCGCGAGGTCCTCGGCGTGGGAGGGCATGCCGTACGGCGCGGGCAGCGCGTTGCTGCGGCCCCGGCCCCGCAGGTCCGGGGCGATAATCCGGACCTCCGGCAGGGCCTCGGCCAGCGCCGGCCAGGCCTTGTGCGACGCGGTCACCCCGTGCACGGCGAGGATGGTCGGCGCCGAAGGGTCCCCGGGCCCCCACACGGCGGTGTGCAGCGTTCCGCCACGGACCCGGACCTCGGTGGTCCGGTAACTGGAGGTGCTGGCTGGATTGTTCATGGGGCTGTCCCTTCCGGGGGCTGAATGGTTCCGAAGGCGGGGCCGGGGCCGGGGGTGGTACCCGGCGCGGGGGCGAGGGCCCGTTCGATGAACTGCATCATTTCCTCAAAGACGTCCTCCGGGACATCCGGCCGGGCACCCTGCGCAGGGACGGCGCCTTCCTCGTCCCAGAGCACCCAGCGCATGCCGATCAGCTCGCCGATGCCCATCAGGGCCCAGGCCGCGACCGTGGGGTCCATGTCCCGGACCTCCCCGCTGAGCTGTGCGGCTTTGAGCCCCTCGATGTAGCCGTTGACGATCCGGGTGTAGTGCAGCCGCAGGGCCCCGGGCGAGACGAACTCGGCCTGCCGGATGATCCGGTACAGCGCGGGGTGTTCCGCCGTGAACCTGAAGAAGGCCCGGAAGCCGGCACGTTCGGCCGCGAGCCGGGTGCCGGCAGAACGGGCGGCTTCCGCCATGGCGTGACGGACCCGCCGGTTCAGATCCTCGACCACCTCATCGAAAATGGCCTGTTTGCCCTCGAAGTACAGATAGAAGGTGCCGAGGCCGACGCCGGCCTCCTCGGTTATTTTCACGATTGAGGCCTCGTGGTAGCCCACCGAGGCGAATACCGTCTCGGCAGCCTGCAGCAGCTTGGCCCGGGTACGGGTGCCCCTCGCGGTGCGCGGCACGGCGCTCACCGCCGGCCCCCGTCCACGGGCAGGGACGCGGACTTGCCGTCGGCGCGTCCCGCCGGCCCGCGCCCGTCCAGCTGCTCCCGCAGCCGGCCGCGCAGCACCTTGTTCAGCGCCGTGCGCGGCAGCGCTCCGACGGTCTCGATCCGTCCGGGAACCTTGAACCGCGCCAGCTGCGCCGAGCAGTGCTCGAGGAGTTCCTCTTCATCCGTGGCCATGCCGGGGCGGATCACCACAAAAGCCACACCGGTTTCGCCCCAGCGCTCGTCCGCCACGCCGACGACGGCGGCCTGCGCCACCGCCGGATGGGCCAGCAGCACCGCCTCGACCTCCGCGGGGGCGACGTTTTCACCGCCGGAGATGAAGACGTCCTTGAGCCGGTCCACGACTTTGATATAGCCCTCGGCGTCGCGCTCCACCAGGTCGCCGGTGCGCAGCCAGCCCCCGGCCAGGACGGCGGCCGTCGCAGCCGGGTCGCGGAAGTAGCCTGCGAAGACCCCCGGACCGCCCACCAGCAGCTCACCGGAGGCGGCACCGTCCAGGATGTCCCCGGTCACCGGGTCGACGACCGCCACAGCCACATGCGGGTACGGTTTGCCCGAGTACCCCACCATCCGGGCGGCATCCTCGTTGGCCAGGCAGAGCACATTGGGCGATGCCTCGGTCAGCCCGTAGCCCTGGCTCAGCGCCACTCCCCTGCGGTGCCAGATCCGCAGCAGCGGCGCCGGCATCGGCGCCCCGCCCACCACAGCGTGGCGGAGGCTGCTGAGCTCGGCGGTGGCGAAGTCGGGGTGTTCGGCGAGCATCAGGTACTGGGTGGGGACGCCCATCAGCATGGTGACCCGGCGCTCCGCGATCAGCTGCAGGACCCGGCCGGGTTCGAAGCCGCGCTCCAGCACTACGGTGGCGCCGGTCCACCAGGCCAGCAGGGGCTGGATGTTCCAGCCGCCGACGTGGAACTGCGGCAGCACGGCCAGCACAACGTCGGTGCTGCCCAGATCCATCGTCCGGGACAGTGAGAGGTTGGTCCAGAAGCAGTTGGCGTGGGTCAGCACGGCGGCCTTGCTGGCCCCCTCGGTGCCGGACGTGAAGATCATCAGCAGGGGGTCGTCGTCGCGCACTTCCCGCGGTGCTTCGAGCCGACGAACTTCAGGGCCACGGGCGTCCACCCCCGCGGTGCCCGCAGCGGCCAGCACCCGGGAGGGCGGGGGCACAGACTTTTCGATGCCGCCCGGGCCCAGCGCGGCGGTCCGGGGCCGGTGCGCCAGCAGCGTGCACGCGCCCGCGGCGAGGGACTCCAGCTCGTCCTCCACGAGCAGCAGCTGGGGGTCGGCGAGCTCAAGCTGCGCGGCGAGTTCCCGGGGTGAGAGCCGCCAGGACAGCGGGACGAGAACCAGCCCCGCCTTAGCGCAGGCGAAGAACGCCACGACGTGGTCTGAGCTGTTGCCGGTCAGGGTCGCGATCCGGTCCCCCGTCACGTAGCCGGCAGCCGCCAGGCCGGCGGCGAGGCGGGCGGCCCGGCGTTCCAGCTCGCCGTAGCTCAGCGTGCAGCCGCGGTCATCGACGGCGATCCGATGCGGGGTGGCGATGCTCCGGTCGGTGGTCCAGCGGCCCAGGGTGTGCAGTCCGTCAGCGGGGGTCATGCCGATTCCTCCAGAATCTCGCGGGACATCGCGGTGCTGTCATTGCCAGTGCTGTCATTGCCGGCCCTCCGGACCCGCCGGTTGCGGCGCTGGGCGAGCCGCTGGGCGGCGCCCGTCAGGCCCCCCGGCAGGAAGAGCACCACCAGGATGAACAGGGTGCCCAGGATGAACAGGGGCTCCGACAACGGTATCCGCAGGATGTCCGGCAGCGCATCGATGGCGTCGGAGTTCGCGAGGGTCGTGAGGCGCTGGTCCAGGATTGTGTAGAAGACGCCGCCGATCACGGCGCCCCAGCGGGATCCGACGCCGCCCAGGACCACCATCACGAGCAGGGTGATGGTCAGGTCGGCGGAGATGGCCCGCGGAACGGCGCCGCTCTGCAGGAGCAGGAACACCATACCGATGATGCTGACCAGGACGGCCGAGACCACGAATATCAGCAGCTTCACGAGGTACGGCTGCAGGCCCAGGACGCGGACGCGGAGTTCGTTCTCGCGGACCGCGGCGGCGAGGTGGCCGGCGCGGGAGGACTCCACCCAGGTGACCACGATGAAGACGACCACGAGCACCGCCAGGGCCAGCCAGTAGAGGTTGCGGGTGTTGACCACACCGACGAGGAAGTCAGGCAGGTTGTCCGTGCGCAGCGTCAGGCCTTCGTCTCCGCCGGTGGTGCCGTCGGGGTTGCGCCCCACGATCACCGAGCCGGCCTGGGCGAACGCGAGCGTGACCATGGCGAAGGGGATGCCGCTGACCCGCAGGCTGATGCTGCCCACCACGTGGGCCAGCACGATCACGGCCAGCAGCGTCAGGCCCATTGCGGGCAGCAGCGGGATGTCCAGGTTCTGCAGGATGATCGCCAGACCGTAGACGCCGGCGCCGAAATACAGGGCATGGCCGAAGGAGAGCAGGCCGGCGACGCCGAGCAGCAGGTGGTAAGTAAGGGCCGCGGCGGCCATCAGCATGCACATTGCCAGCAGCTGCAGGGATCCCGGCGTGTAGGTGGGTCCGGGCAGCACCCCGGGCAGGGACAGATTGAGCAGCGGCAGCAGGAACAGGAGCACGATTCCGGCGAGCCCTCCGGCGGCGCCGGCGACAGTCCGGCGGGTCAGGCGCGGCCGGGCCGGCCGTGGGGCGCCGGCGGCAGCCGCTGTTCCGCGGGGGCCCGCGGGGTCCCCGCCG
>NZ_JBVAYX010000018.1:0-67836 GCF_055412825.1 Pseudarthrobacter linnaei | reverse complement strand
GGTTCCGGCGAGCCGGCCGGGCGCCGGGCCGGCGGGCCCGGCGGGGGCGGCACGGCCGGCAGGGCCGGGCGCGCCGCAGGGGGCTGCAGATCGAGTTCGGCGTCGCTGAGGTTCCTCCGGATGTGGCGGAGCTCGGAGAGCAGGGCGTACCCGTCGACGGGGCGTTTGTCTGGGTCGTTGGCCGTGCACCACTGCACGAGTTCGTCGATTTCGGCGGCGAGTCCGGGCACCAGCCCGGAGGGGGCACCGACGGTGGAGTTGACGTGCTGGTAGGCGACCTGGATGGGAACCTCGCCGTCGAACGGCTGGCGGCCGGTGATCATCTCATAGAGCATGATCCCGACCGAGTAGATGTCACTGCGCGCATCGGCCTGCCGGCCCAGCACGAGTTCGGGGGAGAGGTACGCCACGGTGCCGATCAGGGCGCCGGTACTGGTCGACGTCGAGACGGCGCGGGCTAGCCCGAAGTCCCCGAGCTTGATCCGCCCGTCGTCGGCGATCAGCACGTTCTCCGGTTTGATGTCCCGGTGGATAAGGCCCGCTTCATGGGCAGCCCCCAGGCCTTCGACAACGGGGTCGATCAGCGCCAGGGCCAGGCGCGGCGGGAGTGCGCCCTTGTCCTTGAGAACGTCGCGCAGGGTGTGGCCCTTGATGTACTCCATCACCAGGTAGGCCACCCGGCCATCCTCGCCCTGGTCCAGCACCCCCACGACGTGCGGGTGCGACAGGCGGGCCGCGGCCTTGGCCTCCCGGCCCAGCCGGTCGAGGAACTGCGGGTCGCCGGCCATGTGGGGGTGCAGCACCTTCAGCGCCACGTCCCGCTCCAGCCTGCGGTCGGTGGCCACATACACAGTGGACATGCCGCCGCTGGCGAGCCTGGACTGGATCAGGTACCGGCCATCCACCAGGGTGCCAACGAGAGGGTCCGACGAGTATTCCTGCACTATACGATCCTAATCGCTGCACGGAAACGGGCCCGAATCAACATGCGATCCGGGCCCGTATCGTTATCAGGCGTGCCTTGGCCGTGCCCTGGCCGGGGTGGCCGACGCCGCGGCCGTGGTTGCCTTGAACTCCTAGCCGAAGTTCCTCTGGTGCGCCTTGATGGACTCCACGTAGCCCTTGGTGTCCTCATACATGCCGTACTTGCTGACCGAGTACTGGCCCTGGTAGTAACCGGCGATGGCCTTGTCCAGGTCCGGGCTGGTGCGGATCAGTTGGCGGATGATTGCGACGCCCGCCGTGGCGTTGTCGTACGGGTCCAGCAGGTTCAGCCGGCGGCCCACGAGGTCCGAAGCCCACTCGCCCGAGGAGGGGATGACCTGCATGGTTCCGATCGCGTTGGCCGGGGAGACCGAGCGGTGGTCGAAGCTGGATTCCTGGAACGCGAAGGCCAGGGCGAGTGACGGGTCGACGCCCATGCGGCCGGCGGTGTCCGCGACGATGGTCTTCATCTGTTGGCGGCTGGGCACCGGCGAGGCGTTCAGCAGGGCTTTGTTCTGGTTGGCGGAGCTGACGACGGCGGCCGGATAGGTGTAGCCGAGGAAGGTGCTCGGGACGAGCGGCGTGACCGTGGCGGCGGGCGGCGTGGCAGCCGGGGCGGCGGGCGGCGTGGCAGCCGGGGCGATGGACGCGCCCGGAAGGGCCAGCTTCTGGCCGGGGTAGATGATGCTGGACATAGTAAGGCGGTTGGCGGACAGGATGTCGGCGAGTTTGACGCCGTTCCTGGCGGCGATGCCGGAAAGCGTGTCGCCGGACTTGATGGTGTAGGAGCCCGGTGCGGGAGCAGGGGTCGCGGCCGGCGCCACCGGGGCGGGGGCTGACGGTGCCGGAGCTGACGGTGCCGGTGCTGACGGGGCCGGTGCCGCAGCGCCGCCGATCTTGATCTGCTGGCCGGGGTAGATGATGGAGCCCAGGTTGAGCCCGTTCCAGCCGAAGACCTCGGAAAGCCTGACGCCGTGGCGGGCCGCGATGGCACTGAGGGTGTCGCCGGACTTCACGGTGTAGGCACTGCCGCCGGAGGGCGCGGCCGGGGCGGCCGGCGCCGCAGGCTGCGGCGCCGGGGCCGAGCCGCCAAGTTTGATCGTCTGACCGGGATAGATGATGGTGTTGGCCTGCAGCCCGTTCGACTTCAGGACAGCGTAGGTGTCCAGGCCGAACTTGCCGGCGATTCCGCTGATCGTGTCACCGCGGGCGATCGTGTACTCCGCCGGGGCGGAAGCCTGGGCGGGCCGGAATGCGGACGGTACAGAGGCCGGGATGGACGTGGCAGGAATCCACGCGGAACCCAGCGAGCGTGCGGTCTGTCCCTGGGCCTGTGCCTGCATGGCCGCGGCGAGGGTCGCCGGAATGGCGCGGGCGCGGGATTCGGCCGCGGCCGGCTGGGCGATCGCCAGTGAAGAAAGGACGACGGCGGGAAGGGCAGCCGTCGTGGCCGCAATCATCGGCAGGCTGGGCCGTGTGGCGGGCTTTGGCGAACGTGACGTCGTCATGGGAAAGGTCCTCTTCTCAGCGGCGAACGCTGCGGGTCTGGCTGGCAATACTGGTGTTACCAGTGTGACTCAAGTTATCGCTGTTACAAATGTGATCCATGTGAATCTCTCATGAATTGGGAATTAGCACAAGAACTCTTTGACATTCCGCAAACACGTGTTCGCGGAGTGTCGGTGAGGGAACCGGGGCGCGGACGCGCCGCGTCCGTGGCAGCCGGCATTAACCGGGGGCGTCGACTAGGCGCAGGGCCTGCCGGCATGGCAATCTTGATCCGTGAGTAATGTAGAAAGCCTTGTGGGCGAATGGCTGCCCCTGCCCGATGTTGCACAGCTTCTGAACGTTTCGATTACAAAGGTTCACGCGCTCCTTGACGAACGCGCGCTGGCGGCACTGAGGGTCGGTGAACGCCGGATCCGCTGCGTTCCCGGGGACTTCATCCAGGACGGCCATGCCGTGGAAAGCCTCAAGGGAACGATTGTGGTCCTCGCGGACGCCGGTTACTCCGACGAGGAACTCATCACCTGGTTGTTTACGCCGGATGAATCCCTGCGCGGCCGTCCGATCGACGCCCTCCGCGAGGGGCGGAAAACGGAAATCCGGCGCCGGGCCCAGTCCCTGGCCTGGTAGCACCGAACAACGCTCCCGCCCTTAACTAAGGCAGGCCCTGCACTTCACATGTGAGGTGCAGGGCCTGTTCATGCCGCCGGCGTGACGTGCCGCGGGAGTGACGTGCCGCGGGAGTGACGTGCCGCCGGTGCTGCGGCTCAGGCCACGCGGCTGACCGTGGCCTCGGCCAGCTTCCGCAGTGCCGTCTTGGGCAGTTCCTCCAGCGGCAGGAGATCCAGGGCAGCGAAGGCCGCGCGGCCAAATTCCTCAATCAGCACCTCCGTGGCCTGGAGCGCCCCGCAGTCCGCGATGATGCGGCGGATTTCGTCCACGTCGGCGTCGCCCAGCCCCGGGCTGCCGAGCTTCGCGTCGATGAACGCGGACTCGGCAGGGCTGGCCAGGTCCAGGGCGAAGGCGATCAGTACGGTCCGCTTGCCTTCACGCAAATCATCTCCTGCAGGTTTCCCGGTGGTGACCGGATCGCCGAAGACCCCCAGGACGTCGTCGCGGAGCTGGAAGGCCTCGCCCAACGGAAGGGCGAACGCCGAGTAGCCGCGCAGCAGCTCGTCGCGGGCGCCGGCCAGGGCGCCGCCCAGAGCCAGCGGATGCTCGGTGGAGTACTTGGCCGATTTGAATCGAATGATGGACTGCGCGCGGCTGACGGCTCCGGCCCGGTCCCGCCGGGGCCCGGCGACCTCCTCGAGGATGTCGAGGTACTGGCCCGCCATGACCTCGGCGCGCATCAGGTTGAAGATCAGCCGTGCCCGGCTCCCCGAGGCTGCGCTCTGGCCGATCTCGGTGAAGGACTCCTCGCTGAACGACAGGCACAGGTCACCGGTCAGGATGGCGGCGGCATGGCCGAACCGTTCCCTGTCCAGCGCCCAGCCCTGCGACTCATGCAGGTCGCTGAAGCGCCGGTGCACGCTGGGGCCGCCCCTGCGCGTGTCAGAGCGGTCTATGATGTCGTCGTGGATCAGGGCCGCCGCCTGGAACAGCTCCAGCGCGGAGCCTGCCGTCACAACCTCGTTGGCGCCCGCTCCGCCACCGGCGCCCCGCCAGCCCCAGTAGCACATGAGGGCCCGGAGGCGTTTGCCGCCGGTGACGAGGTTCGAGATCGATCCCATCAGCGGATCGATGTCCGGGGAGATCGAGGACATCACCGCCTGGCGGGTGGCCAGGAAATCGGTGAGTTTCCCGGCGACGGCGGCCACATAGTCGGCTTGTTCCCGACGCAGCTGCTCCGCGAGCGTCACTTGACGGACTCGGCGGCGACGTTCGCACCGATGGTGAAGGTGGAGACGCCGGCGGTTTCCAGCACCGAAATGTTGACGGTTTCGGTGTCGCCGCGGAGGAAGTCCTTGGACGGTACTGCTCCCACAGTTTCCCCCGGAACGGCCTTGAAGCCCTGGGCTTCCAGTTCCTTCGTATAAAAGCCAAGCACCTCAGCCGCCGGCGCGGAGATGCTGCCGACCAGTGCCACCGTGGCGGGCGCGGTGGTCTTGTCAAAGCTGGAGGAGACCACCTTCGCTCCGGGCATCACCGGCAGGAGCTTCTCCGGGAACCCGGGAACCATCGCACCGACGGTGGCCGAGGTTCCGGGTTCAGCGGAGGGGCTGGCCGACGCCGTCGCGGTGGGCTGGGCCGCGGACGGCGCAGCCGACACCGACGAGGAGGAACCCGAGGCAGCGGCCCCGGGGTTGGCGGGTGCGCATGCTGCCAGGGCCATCAGCGTGCCCGCCGCCACGACGGCTGCCGCAGCCCGCTTGCGCTGTCGAAATACCTTCACAGGGACTTTCCTCCTGGTGTTGACGCCGGATTCAGCCTCCAGTTTAGACAGTCCCGGGGCATAGGATTGAAGTTGTGGGGCCGGACAAGGATAAACAGCAGCGGGAGCAGTCTCCCCAGGGCACAGCCAGGCGGCCCAGCGAAGCGCAAATTCGGGAGCTCCGGCGGAGCAGCATCATGCACGTGGACATGGACGCGTTCTTTGTGTCCGTGGAATTGCGCAGCCGTCCGGCGCTCCTGGGCAGGCCCGTCATCGTGGGCTACCCCGCCGACCGGTCCGTCGTGCTGTCCGCCTCCTACGAAGCCCGGAAATTCGGCGTCAAATCCGCCATGCCGATGGTGGTGGCCATGCGGATGTGTCCCTCGGCCGTTGTCATCGAGCCCCGGCACAAGCTGTACTACGAAGTGTCCGGCCAGATGATGGAGATATTCGGGTCCATCACTGAACTGGTGGAGCCGCTCAGCGTGGACGAGGCCTTCCTCGACGTCGGGGGAGCGATCCGCCGACTGGGCCCGCCCCGCGCGATCGGCCAACTTATCCGCACCCGGGTCCGCAGTGAACTGGGCATCACCGCGTCCGTGGGGATAGCCGCCAGCAAGTTCGTGGCGAAGATTGCCTCCACCCGGTGCAAGCCGAACGGGTTGCTGCTCATCGGTCCGGAGGAGACTGTCCCCTACTTGCACAGCCTTCCGGTCAGTGCCCTCTGGGGTGTCGGCGCCAAAACGGTTGAGGTTCTGTCCCGGATGGGCATCCGGACCGTCGCCGACGTCGCGGCGTCACCGCTCCCGTCCCTCCGGAAGGTGCTCGGTGCTTCCGGGGAACACGTTTACCGGCTGTCGTGGGGAATCGACCCCCGTCCGGTGACCCCCGTCCGGCTCGAAAAGAGCATCGGCGCGGAAGAGACCTTCGCACTGGACACTGCAGACGAGGCGCTGCTGCACCGGGAACTGCTGCGGCTCTCGCACCGCACGGCGGAGCGGCTCCGCGGTGCCGGCATGCACGCCCGCACTGTGGCCCTCAAGCTGCGCTATTCGGACTTCTCCACGATCACCCGCAGCCGCACTGTCAGCACCCCGATCGACAGCGCCCAACTGCTGTACGCCGTCGCCGTCCAGCTCCTGGACTCGGTCGGCGACCGCCCCATGGCCGTGCGGCTCGTGGGCATTCGCGCCGAACAGCTCGAGGAGGCCGCACAGGCGCCCCTGCAGCTCAGCCTTGACCGCCGGGATGATAACTGGCGCGCCGCGGAACAGGTCCTGGACCAGGTGACCCGGAAATTTGGCACAAAATCAGTGCTTCCCGCCAGGCTCCTGGACCCCGGGGGCAACTCAGGCTGATCCTGGGTTGTCAAGCACCCATTTCTCGAAGTCAAGGGGACGTTCGGCATCTTTCCGAACAGGGCGCAACAAACTATCCTTATTTATACGTAAGTTTGGAAAGACTGGAACGAGCGTTCGGACTAATGCAGGACCAGCTGAACACCCCGGAAGGGGCCGTGGAGAACCCCAATCGACCAACGGCGGCGATTGGGAACCACGCGGGGATCCCGCACGTTGTGGGTTAAGGGACACTGGCCGCGTCAGTCTGGACGTCGGCCGATTTAAGGAGGTCGTGATGCCGCTCTCGGAGCACGAACAGAAGTTGCTGGAGCAACTTGAGAAGCAGCTGCATGAGGACGACCCAAAGTTCGCCAGCTCGATGGGCTCGGACGCGGGACGTTCATGGTCAACCCGCCATCTGGTGATCGGCGTCCTGGCCACCCTGGCCGGAGTCGTGCTCCTGCTCTTTGGCGTGACGATCCAAAACATCTTTGTCGGAGTCCTCGGCTTTGTGGTGATGGGGGCCGGGGTGTACTACGCCACCATGCGCGGTGCCGCTGCCGGCAAGGCCAAATCCTCCGGTGCGGCCCGGAAGTCCGGGAAGCCCAGGAGTTCGTTCATGAGCAATCTTGAGGAACGCTGGGACGAGCGGCACCGCGGGGAACCCTAAGCTCCGGCAGGTTCGCCGAACGTCCAGTCCGATCTCCACTTTCCACCACTGGGAATACCCAGGTGGCATGGAAGACCCGCTCCGGCGGGTCTTTTGTCGTTAACCAGGGGTTAGCCATGTCCCGACAGGGCCAGGAGCGGCGAGGCGGCACGGACGCCGCTCCGTGGTCCCGGCAGATTCCCTCCACTGCGCCCCACCGGCCCCGGTTCCCAGCCATTACGGGGAAAAAAGAGGCTCCTGCCCCACAAATTGACGCAGAATCGTTCGGCGTGTCGTTGACTGGGGAGGGATGTGGAGTAATGTGGAGGACGTAAGAGGGTAGTGGCAGCACAGGGGACGTTGGGCTTCCTACGAACAGACAGGCGGTGGGCCGTGTTTCTCGGCACACATTCGCCGCGTCTGGACGAAAAGGGTCGAATCATCCTTCCCGCGAAGTTCCGTGAGGAGCTTGCCGGGGGACTGGTTCTCACAAGGGGCCAGGAACGCTGCATCTACGTCTTCAGTGAGGCGGAATTCGGCCGGGTTCACGAGCAAATGCGGGAGGCCCCAATCTCCAGCAAGCAGGCTCGTGACTACATCCGCGTTTTCCTCTCTGGAGCCTCCGACGAGGTACCTGACAAGCAGGGGCGCGTGACGATTCCGCCGGCGCTCCGGGAGTACGCAGGGCTCGGCAGGGAACTCGCCGTTATTGGTGCGGGCACCCGCGCTGAGATCTGGGACGCCCAGGCCTGGAACGAGTACCTCGCCGAAAAGGAAACGGCCTTCTCGGAGACCGACGACGCAATACCGGGGATTCTCTGAAGCCCCACAGGCACCAGGCAGCACTGCACGATTCTTGACCGAGATCTCCAGCCGCCCATCCGGCTGTTTTCCTGGCTCACTTCCCCGGAGCCAGGCAGACGCAGGGTAGGCGCGGATGGGGATCTGGATGAAGAAGCGGCACGCGCAGCCAGCACCGCACTCCAGGACCCAGAGGGACAAACGAAAGGACGCAGGCATGACGGACCCTGACCAGAAGCCCACGTCCGAACGTCATGTACCGGTCCTCAAGGACCGGTGCATCAATTTATTGGCACCCGGGTTCGAGGCAGCGCGCAGCCGCGGCGAGGCCCCGGTGGTCATCGACGCCACCCTGGGCATGGGCGGCCACGCGGAGGCCATGCTGCAGCGCTTTCCGGAACTGCACCTGATCGGCATCGACCGTGACGAGGAAGCCCTGGCCCTCGCGGGGGAGCGCCTCCAGCCCTTCGCCGGCCGGATTGACCTCGTGCACGCCGTGTACGACGAGATCCCCGACATCCTTGCGGACCTTGGCGTCGCGGAGGTCCACGGGGTCCTGATGGATCTCGGCGTCTCCTCGCTCCAGCTGGACGAACGGGAACGCGGCTTCGCCTACTCCTTCGACGCCCCGCTGGACATGCGCATGGACACGAGCCGCGGCCAGACCGCTGCCGACGTCGTGAACAACTACAGCGAGGAGGACCTGGTCCGGATCATCCGGAAATGGGGCGAGGAGAAGTTCGCCGGGCGCATCGCCAACCGGATCGTCACCGCCCGCGCCGGGAAGCCATTCACGACAACTGGGGAGCTCGTTGAGCAGATCCGCGATGTTGTCCCCGCCGGTGCCGCCAAGACGGGCGGACACCCGGCAAAGCGCACCTTCCAGGCACTCCGAATCGAGGTCAACGAAGAACTCGATGTCCTGGAACGCGCCATCCCCGCGGCCATCAAAGCCATCGCCGTCGGCGGCCGCGTGGTCGTCATGTCGTACCACTCGCTGGAAGACAAGATCGTCAAGGGCTTCTTCCAGGCAGGATCCAAATCCTCCGCACCGCTCGGCTTCCCCGTGGAACTCGAAGAGCACAAAGCCGAGCTGAAAACCCTGACGAAGGGCACCGAAGTGCCCACCGCCGCCGAAATCGCCGAGAATCCACGCGCCGCGTCCGCCAGACTGCGCGCTGTTGAACGCATCAAAGCCAGGAGAGCCGCATGAGCACCGCCGCTGTCAACAGCTTCCCCGTTGCCACAGGGGCGACGGCCCGCGCCCTGCCCGGGATCACTCCCGGCACCGGCCCCTCCCGGAAGGCGCGCACCCCGCTCTCCCTGGTCCGGTCCACCCCGCAGAAGCGCCGCGCCCCGTTCGTAGTGCTCTGCTTTGGCCTCCTGGCAGTGGCCCTGATGGCGGTACTGGTCCTCAACATTTCCGTGTCCACCGCGCAGTACCAGCTGGTGCAGCTCCGGAGCGAGCAGTCGACGCTGACGAAACAGAACCAGGACCTGACCCAGCAGGTGCAGAACTTTGACGCCCCGCAAAACCTGGCCGCCAGGGCCACCGAGCTGGGCATGGTGGCGTCCACCGCCAAAGGCCAGATCGACCTTTCCACCCTCAGCGTCACGGGCAAGGCCAAGCCCGCGGTGAAGGGCGACGCCCCCGGCGCGGTCATTGCCGCCCCCGCCGTGGCCGGACAACTCAGCGTCGTCCCGCCGGCCACGGTGAAGGAGCCGCTCGCGAACCGCAAACCCGCAGCGGCCCCGGCCGCTGACCCTGCTGCCGCCGCGCCGGCTGCCGCCGGACCGGCCGCCGAGGCCGTGCCGGTCCCGCCGGCGATACCGGCAGTCGAACTCCACGGAGGTTCCGTTCCCGCCCCCGCGCAGAAGGTCCCGGGACAGTAACGCAGGACGGACCACCAGCCAGGCAAGCAGCAAGGAAGCATCGTGGCCCAGAACACCGGCAAGGCACGCAAAGTGAAAGCGCCGAGCGCGACCCGGCGGCTGCGGCTGGGCCTCGGCGTCATGCTGACGCTCCTGCTCGTCGTCGGCGGAAAACTCTTCCTGGTCCAGGGCCTCGACGTCGGCGGCATGGCCGAGGCCGCCCTGCAGAACAGGCTCACCCCCATCGAACTGCCCGCCGAGCGCGGCAGCATCCTGGATACCAACGGAACCGTCCTGGCCAGCAGCGTGATCCGCTACAACCTGGTTGTCGACCAGACAGTCAACACCAAGACCGAGGAATTCCGCCGGCTGGAGCCGGTGGACGGCAAGGACGAGCTCGTCAAGGTCTCCCGGGACCAGGGCATCAACGAACTCGCAGCCGTGCTGGGAATGGCCAAGGACACCCTCAAGGACGCGCTGACGGGGGACCAGCGCTACTACATCGTGGCCAAGGACCTGAAGCCCGACGTCGAGGACCGTATCGCCAAGCTCCAGATCCCCGGCATCGTCACCGAAGGCACCACCAAGCGGGTGTACCCCAACGGCTCGGTGGCCGGCGGGATCGTTGGCTTCCTGAAGGACGGCACCACCGGACAGGCCGGCCTCGAGCAGACCCAGGACGAGACCCTCAGGGGAACCGCGGGGAAACGGCTCTTCGAAATCGGCGCCGACGGGCTGCGCATCCCGGTCGGAGTCGACCAGCTGACCCCGGCCGTCAACGGCAAGGACATCAAGCTCACCCTGAACGCGGACCTCCAGTACTTCGCCCAGCAGGCCATCCAGAGCCAGCGGGACAAGCTCAACGCCGAGTGGGGCGTCGTGATCGTCCAGGACATCAAGACCGGCGACATCATCGCCATGGCGGACACCAACTCCCCGGACCCCAACGACCCGGGCAAGGCCGATGCCCAGGACCGCGGCGTCCGTGCCGTCACCGCGGCATACGAACCCGGATCGGTGCAAAAGATGATCACGGCCGCCGCCCTGATCGAGGAAGGCAAGTCCTTCCCGCTGGACAAGTTCACCATCCCGTCCTCGTACACCGTGGACGGGCAGACGTTCAGCGACTCCTTCCCGCATGGCACCGAGGAACGGACCCTGGCCGGCATCCTGGGCTGGTCGATGAACACCGGCACGGTCATGGCCGGCGAGCGGCTGAGCAAGGAACAGCGCTACGACTGGCTGAAGAAGTTCGGCATCGGCGAAGCGCCGGACATCGGCCTGCCCGCCGAGGCCACCGGCATCCTGACCCCCCACGAGCAATGGGACGGCCGCCAGGAGTACACCGTCCTGTTCGGCCAGGGCGTCTCGCAGTCCACGCTCCAGACCGTCCGGGCCTTTCAGAGCATCGGCAACAACGGGGTGATGCTCCAGCCGCGGCTGATCGACAGCTATATCAACCCGGACGGCACCGGGGAAAAGGCCCCGGCGCAGCCTTCGCGGCAGATCGTCACCCCGGAGACCGCCCGGCAGGTGCGGGACATCCTCGAAAGCGCCGTCACGGAGGGCCAGATCAAGGAGGCCGGCCTGGACGGCTACCGGGTCGGGGCGAAGACGGGCACCTCGCAGTCTCCGTGCGACGATGGCACCGCAGGCTTCTGCGGCTTCACGGCGTCGATGGTGGGAATGGCGCCGATGGACGATCCGCGGTTTATTGTTGAAGTGGTCCTGCAACGGCCCAAGGGCGATATCTACGGCATCTCGAACGGACCGGTCTTCCGGTCCGTGATGAGCCAGGCGCTGCGGACGTACAACGTCCCGCCGTCCACCGGCGATCCCGTCCGACTGCCGCAGTACGTGAAGTAGCACCCGCGCGGGAACCAGCACCACGCACGTCCGCCACCAACCTGTACCGGGAATACTGAGCCTGCCGGCCGGAGCAATCCTCCGTGCGCAGCGCCAGATCCACCAGCACCACCAACGGAGATCCACGTGACAGACCAGAATGCCCCCGGCGCTTCCGCCGCGCAGTCCGGCCCGGGGCCCGCCCCGGGCTTCAGGCCCACGGCGGTTGCTGCCGTGCCGCTGGCCGCCATCGGCGAGGCAATCGGCGTCGTTGTCCCCGGGGCGGCGGGCTCCGTCGCGGTCACCGGGATCTCCCTGAACTCCCGCACCGTCCAGCCCGGCGACCTCTACGTCGCCCTGCCCGGCGCGAGCCGGCACGGCGCCGACTTCGTCTCCCAGGCGCTGGCGGCCGGAGCGTCCGCCGTCCTGACGGACGACGCCGGTGCGCGCCTGCTTGCGTTCTCCCACGACATCGCCGTGCCGGTGCTGCTGGCCGGGGAACCCCGCAGCCTCGTCGGGCGGCTGTCCGCCCTGATCTATCGGAGCCGGCCGCAGGACGAGCCCGCTCCGGCCCTCTATGGCGTCACGGGCACCAACGGCAAGACCACCACGACCTACTTCATCAACGCCCTGCTGCAGGCCCTTGGGCAGAAGACAGGACTGATCGGCACCATCGAGATCCTGGCCGGCGGGGCTCCGATCCCCAGCCTCCTGACCACCCCGGAGTCCACCGACGTCCACGCGCTGCTGGCCATGATGCGCGAACGCGGCCTCGATGCGGCCTCGATGGAGGTTTCCTCGCATGCCATTTCCTTCCACCGCGTGGACGGGGTCCAGTTCGACGTCGCCGGCTTCACCAACCTGACCCAGGACCACCTCGACCTGCACGGCAGCATGGAGGAGTACTTCGAGACCAAGGCCCGGCTGTTCGCCCCCGGGCGGGCCCGCAGCGCCGTCGTGACCGTCGACGACGACTGGGGCGTGAAGCTTGCCGCAGCCGCCGGCATCCCGGTGACCACGCTAGCCGCGCACGTCACCGGCGGGGTGGCCGGAACGCCCGAAGCCGCGGACTGGACGGTCCTCCACCAGGCCCCGCGCGGACTCGGCACGGTCTTCACCCTCCGCCACCGCGACGGCACCGAGCTGCGCGTCCACACCGGGCTGCCCGGAAGCTTCAATGTGGCCAACGCCGCGCTGGCAACCGCCATGGTGCTCGCGGGCGGCCACGATGCCGCGGCAGTCCAGGCCGCGCTCGACGCCGGCGACCCCTTCACCGTCGCGGTCCCCGGCCGCATGCAGCTCGTCTCCACCGCCCCCGCCGCGGTGGTCGACTTTGCGCACAACCCCGATGCCCTGGCCCGCGCACTGGAGGCTGTCCGCTCCCCGGAACCGGGGTCCCGGGTGATCATTGTCTTTGGCGCCACCGGACAGCGGGACCAGGGCAAGCGCCCCGCCATGGGTGCCATCGCCGCGCGCCTCGCCGACATCGTCATTGTCAGCGACGACGACCCGCACGACGAGGACGCCGCGGAGATCCGCGCCGACGTCCTGGTGGGCGCAGTCGAGGCCAAGGAGCAAGAGGGCCTGGACTGCAGCATCATGGAGGTCTTCCCCCGCGATACCGCCATCCGGAAGGCCGTGGAACTCGCGGACCCGGCCGACACCATCCTCGTCGCGGGACGGGGCCACGAGATTTGGCAAGAAGTCAAGGGCGTCAACCTCGCCCTTGACGACAGGGTGGAGCTCCGCTCTGCCTTGACAGCTCGGGGATTCACCGTTCTCGAAGACCAGCGGATAGAGTCCTAAACCGAGATGATTGCATTTACCGCGGCGGAAATCGCCGACATAACGAACGGCCGGCTGGCCGCCGACCCGGGAACCACCCCCGGCTCCGTGGTCACCGACTCCCGGGAAGCCGCCCCGGGTTCCCTCTACGTGGCCAAGCCGGGCGACACGGCCGACGGCCATGACTTCGTCGGTGCGGCCTTCGACCGCGGCGCCGTACTGGCCCTGGTCGAACACGACGTCGCCGACGCCGCCGGCCGCAGCTACCCCGCCATCGTGGTCCAGGACTCGGTCATCGCGATGGGCGCCCTGGCCGCGGAAACCGTCCGGCGGATCCGCGCCGGCCGCGCGGCCGACGGCGAGCCGCTGACCGTGATTGGCATCACCGGGTCCGCCGGCAAGACCACCACCAAGGACCTGCTGGCCGGGATCCTGGCCGCGGAAGGCAACACCATTGCCCCGCAGGGTTCCTACAACGGCGAAGTCGGGGTCCCGCTCACGGTCTTCAAGGCCGGGGTCGACACCCGTTACCTCGTGATCGAGATGGGCGCCACGGGCGTCGGGCACATCAGCTACCTCGCCGAGATGGTCCGCCCCGACATCGGGGTGGTCCTTGGTGTCGGCACGGCCCACGCCGGCGAATTCGGCGGCGTGGACAACATCGCCCTCGCCAAGGGCGAGCTCGTCGAAGCCCTGCCTGCCACCGGCACCGCCGTCCTCAACCTGGACGACGCCCGCGTCGCCGCCATGGCCGCACGCACGCGGGCCACCGTGCTCGGCTACACCGCCAGGCCTGCCCGCGACAGCCTGATCGACACAGTCGAGGCACACACCAACGCTACAAACACTGGCGAAGCAGGCGCCGCCGGAGCAAGCACCGCCGCTGCAGAGCTGGTCCGTGCCGGGAGCCTCGGGCTCACGGCCGGCGGCAGCCCCGAATTCGACCTCTTCCTGCCGGGTGAAAGCGCCGGGCACCACGTCGCGGCCCGGCTGATCGGCGCCCACCACACCGCCAACCTGCTGGCAGCGGCGGCGGCGGCCCACGCCGCCGGCGTTCCCGCCGCGCGCATCGCGGCCTCGATGAGCGCACAGACAGCCGCCAGCCGGTGGCGGATGGAACGCACCGAACGGCCCGACGGCGTCACCGTCATCAACGACGCGTACAACGCCAACCCGGAATCCATGCGCGCCGCACTGCGCACCCTCGCCGACCTCGGCCGGGGCCGCCGGACCTGGGCCGTGCTCGGTGCCATGCTGGAGCTGGGCCCCGACTCCATCCGTGAACACATGGCCGTGGGCACCCAGGTGGTCCGGCTCAACATCTCCCGGCTCGTCGTCGTCGGACGCGAGGCCCGGTCCCTGTACGTCTCAGCCGTCAACGAGGGGTCCTGGGGCGACGAATGCGTCTTCGCCGAGACCCCGGAGGAAGCCTACGAGCTCCTGCAGGCCGAGCTGGAGCCCGGTGACCTGGTGCTCTTCAAGTCCTCCAACAGCATCGGGCTGCGCCACCTGGGCGATCGGATAGCATTACCCCCACAGACCCCCGGGACCGCTGCGGGTCCCGCTGAGGGAAGGGCTGCCGGAAACGCAGCCGGAGACGCCGCCGGAACCGCCACTGAAGGGAGTGCGCTGCTGTGATAGCACTGCTGATGGGCTCTGGACTGGCCCTGTTGTTCGCCTTCCTGGGCACCCCGCTCTTTATCCGCTTCCTCGTCCGTAAGAGCTACGGGCAATTCATCCGGGATGACGGACCCACCACCCACCACACGAAGCGCGGCACCCCCACCATGGGCGGCACCATTGTGGTCCTGGCGGTGCTCGCCAGCTACGGCATCACGCACGGCGTGATGTGGATGATCAACCCGGCATCCCCGGGCCCGTCCGCCTCAGCCATCCTGCTGCTGTTCCTTATGGTCGGCATGGGGCTGGTCGGCTTCCTGGATGACTTCATCAAGATCTCCAAGCAGCGGAGCCTGGGCCTGAACGCCAAGGCCAAGCTGATCCTGCAGGCCGCCGTGGGCATCATCTTCGCGGTCCTGGCCCTGCAGTTCCCGGACGAGAACGGCGTGACGCCCGCGTCCTACCAGATCTCCCTGGTCCGCGATATCCCGTGGCTGAACCTGGCCTTCGCCGGCACCCTGATCGGGGCCATCCTCTTCGTGCTGTGGTCGAACCTGATCATCACCGCCGCCACCAACGGCGTGAACCTCACGGACGGCCTCGACGGCCTCGCCGCCGGCGCCTCCATCATGGTCTTCGGCGCCTACACCCTGATGGGGATCTGGCAGAGCAACCAGGCCTGCGGCTCGCCCCGGCAGGCCGGCGCAGGCTGCTACATCGTCCGCGACCCGCTGGATCTGGCCCTGCTCGCCGCCATCCTCAGTGCGGCGCTGGTCGGCTTCCTGTGGTGGAACACCTCACCGGCCAAGATCTTCATGGGCGACACCGGATCGCTGGCCATCGGCGGCGCCGTCGCCGGTTTCGCCATCCTGTCCCGGACCGAGCTGCTGTTGGCCTTCATCGGCGGCCTCTTCGTCCTGATTACGCTCTCAGTCATCATCCAGGTCGGCTACTTCAAGATCACCAAGGGCAAACGGTTCTTCAAGATGGCCCCGCTCCAGCACCACTTTGAACTCAAAGGCTGGGCCGAGGTCACCGTCGTCGTCCGGTTCTGGATCCTGTGCGGACTCTTCGTCGCCGCCGGCCTGGGCATCTTCTACGCCGAATGGGTGGTCCTGCTGTGACCGGTCCGATTCCCGTCCCCCTCACCACCTCACCCAGGCTCCAGGGCCTGGTCAGTTGGGACTCCGACTGGGCCGGACTCCGGGTCGTCGTCACCGGCATCGGCGTCTCCGGCTTCGCCGCCGCCGACACGCTGATCGAACTGGGCGCCCGCGTGGTCGTGGTGGACGCCGCCACCGGCCCCACTGCGCAGGCCCAGGCGGACACTCTTCGCATCGTCGGCGCTGCCGGCGTCCTGCTGGGCGGGGACGCGGTGGAGGCCGTTCCGGAAATCGACGGCGCCAAGCCGGACCTGATCGTCACCTCCCCGGGCTGGCGGCCGGACCAGGCGCTGCTCGCTGCCGCGGCCCGGGCCCACATCCCGGTCTGGGGCGACGTCGAACTCGCCTGGCGGCTTCGCGAACGCCAGGGGCGCAAGACCGCCGACTGGCTGACCATCACCGGCACCAACGGCAAGACCACCACCGTCGGGCTGACGGAGTCGATGCTGCAGGCGGCCGGGCTCAAGGCCATCGCCGTCGGCAACGTCGGCACGCCGATCCTGGACGCCCTGCGCGATCCGGTGGACTACGATGTCTTCGCCGTCGAGCTCTCCAGCTTCCAGCTGCACTGGTCCGACTCCATCTCGCCCGTGGCGAGCGTCTGCCTCAATGTCGCCGAGGACCACGTCGACTGGCACGGCTCCTACGCTTCCTACCTGGCGGACAAGGCCAAGGTCTACGAACATACCCAGAAGGCGTGCATCTACAACGCCGAGCAGATCGAAACCGAACGCATGGTTGAGGACGCCGACGTCGTCGAGGGCTGCCGCGCGGTGGCCTTCACCACGCTCACACCGGCCGTCAGCATGCTCGGCGTCGTCGAAGGACTCCTGGTGGACCGCGCCTTCATTGCCGAGCGCAGGGACAGCGCCGCCGAACTGGCATCGGTGTCTGACCTCGGCCCGGTGGCTCCCCGCCACATGGTGGCCAATGCCCTGGCCGCCGCTGCCCTCGTCCGGGCCTACGGCGTCGAACCCGCCGCCGTCCGCAAGGGCCTGCTGAACTACCTGCCGGGGGACCACCGCATCCAGCTCGTCGCCCGCCACGACGATATCCTCTGGGTCAACGACTCCAAGGCCACCAACCCGCATGCCGCCGCCGCCTCGCTCTCCGCGTTCGAGAGCGTCGTGTGGATCGCAGGCGGGCTGTCCAAGGGCGTCAACTATGAGCCGCTGGTCCAAGAGCACGCCCGGCGGCTCAAGGCAGTGGTCCTCATCGGTGCGGACTCCAGCGATCTCCGCTCCGCGCTGCAGCGACACGCACCCGATGTCCCCGTGATCGACGCGGGGAAGGGCGAAAATGAAGAGGTGCAGACTGCCGGGACGGCCGGTGCCGTGGCAGGACCCTCGCCGGTTTTCGGTGAGACTGTGATGGCCCAGGCCGTTGCGTCGGCAGCGCAGCTGGCCGCCTCCGGGGACACTGTGCTCCTGGCCCCGGCGGCAGCATCCATGGATCAGTTCTCTTCCTACGCTCACCGTGGCGACGCCTTCATCGAAGCAGTCCGCGAGCTCGTGGAAGGGCAGGCTCAGACCAGCGAGGAGTAACAATGGTCAGCACGCCCACACGTCACCCCGCAGCCGCACCGGCCGCAACCAGGGCGCCCGCCGCAAAGCCACCGGCAGCGAAAGCACCAGCGGCCGGGGCTCCAACAGGCCCGCAAGCGGCCGTCCGGAGAGCCCAGGGCTGGTACCGGACATTCTGGTCCGCCCTGGAAGGAACCGGGAAATCCCGCAACGGCTCCACGTACTACCTGATCCTGGGATCAACCCTCGCGCTGACGGCCATCGGCATCATGATGGTGCTGTCCGCTTCCAGCGTCGAAGCCATCGCGGCAGGGGAGTCGCCCTACACCGCGGCCCTTAAGCAGGGGATGTTCGCCGGGATCGGGCTGTTCTTTATGTTCCTGCTCTCGCGGGTCAATGTCGTCTGGCTCAAGCGCGGCGCCTGGATCGCCATCCTCGTGGCGTTCGTGCTGCTGGTGCTCGTACTGCTCGTGGGCCGCAGCGCCCTCGGCAACCAGAACTGGATCGACATCGGACCTTTCACCTTCCAGCCCTCCGAGGCGGCCAAACTGGCGCTTGCCCTGTGGATGGCCACCGTCCTGGACCGCAAGGCCAAGCTGCTGTCCCAGGCCAAGCATGCCCTGATCCCCGTCGTGCTCCCGGGCGCCGCCGGAGTGATCGGGCTCATCCTCATGGGCAACGACCTCGGCACTGCCATGATCGTCATGATGATCACGGCCGCCGCCCTGTTCTTCGCCGGAGTGCGGCTGTACCTGTTCGGCATCGCCGGAATCGTCCTCGCCGCGGCCACCGCTGTCCTGGCCATCACGAGCCCCAACCGTGTCTGCCGCATCCTGTCCTGGACCGGGCAGACATGCGCGGACGGCTCCGACCTGAACTACCAGTCCACCAACGGCCTCTACGGGCTCGCCTCCGGTGGATGGTTCGGGGTGGGGCTGGGCCAGAGCCGGCAGAAGTACAGCTGGATCCCGGAAGCCCATAATGACTTCATCTTCGCCATCATCGGCGAGGAGCTTGGACTCGTCGGAACCCTGGTGGTGCTGGTCCTCTTCGCCATCCTGGGCACCGCCATCTACCGCGTGGTGGTGGCCCAGAAGGCCATGTTCCACCGGGTCCTGGCCGGCACCATCATGGTCTGGCTGCTCGGCCAAGCGACGGTCAACATGGCCGTGGTCACCGGGCTGGCCCCCGTGGTGGGAATCCCGCTCCCGTTCATTTCCTACGGCGGCTCGGCGCTGCTCATGTCGCTGTGCGCGATCGGCGTAGTCTTGTCACTGGCCCGGGCCCAGATGGCGCCCGGCCTGCAGCCCAAACGGCTGTTCAGGTTCGGCCCGGCCGGACTCGCGGCGTCCCTGCGGAAGCGGACTGCGGCGCGCACCGCGGCCGGACAGTCCGGCAAGTCCGGCAAGTCCGGCACGTCCGGACAGCCCGGCACCTCCGGCAAGCCCGGCAAATCCGGGAACAGTCCGGCAGCCGGGACCACCCCGGCCCGAAAGGCCACCGGCACGGCGGCCGCCGGAGCACCGGCTGCCGGAACACGGACCGCAAGAACGCCCGCCCCCAGTAATCCCGCACGAAAGCGTAAATAGGCCTCCATGAACACCGATGCATCTTTGTCCGTCGTCCTCGCCGGCGGCGGAACAGCCGGGCACATCAGCCCGCTCCTGGCCATCGCGAACGCACTCCGCGAGGCCCGCCCCGGTGCGCGGCTCCTGGCCGTCGGAACACCCGGCGGGATGGAAGCCCGGCTGGTCCCGGCCGCGGGACTGGACCTCGCCACAGTCAGCCGGGTGCCCTTCCCGCGCAGGCCTTCAATGGACCTGCTCCGGCTCCCCGGCCGGCTGGCCGGCGCCGTGAAACAGGCCGGCGTCATCCTCGACGGGGCGGAAGCGGACATCCTGGTCGGCGTCGGCGGGTACGTCTGCACCCCGATGTATCTCGCCGCCTGGCGCCGGAAAATCCCCATCGTCATCCACGAGGCGAACACCCGCCCGGGACTGGCGAACCGGGTGGGAGCCCGGCTGGGCGGACACGTCGCCGTCGCTTTCGCCGCCACCAGGCTGGGCGCCTCCCGGCACGTCGGCATGCCGATGCGCAAGGAAATCTCCGGCCTTGACCGGAAAGCGGCCCGGGCCGAGGCCCGGGCCGCCCTCGGCCTGGACCCGGACCGTCCGGCCCTGATTGTTACCGGCGGCTCCTCGGGCGCCCAAAGCATCAACCGCACCATCGCCGCCTCGGCCGGCCTCCTCGCGGAGGCCGGCATCCAGACCCTGCACCTCACCGGACGCGGCAAGGCAGTCCACGACGCCGACGGCAAGCCCCTCGCGGCCGCCGGCTACCAGCAGCGCGAATACGTCGACGGGATGGAAACCGTGTACGCAGCGGCAGACCTGCTGCTGGCCAGGTCCGGGGCGGCGACGGTTTGCGAGGTCGCCGCCGTCGGCCTGCCCGCCGTCTTCGTTCCGCTGCCGATCGGCAACGGCGAACAGGCCCTCAACGCCGCCGGACTCGTCGCAGCGGGAGGCGCCCTGCTCGTGGAGGACAGCACGTTTTCGCCCGGCTGGGTCAGCGAGCACATCATCCCGCTGCTCCAGGATCCCGACAGGCTCGCCCGGATGGCGGCCAGCGCCGAAAAACTCGGCATCCGGGACGCTGACCAGCGCATGGCCGGCCTCGTCCTGGAAACGGCGGCCGCGGTGAGCGCAAAGTCCCGGCAGGCACAGTCATTGAAGGCAAAGTCGTTGAAGGCAAAGCCCTCGACGCAGCACAGCAGGAAGCGGTAACGCAATGACCCAGCCCGAACACCAGCACATCCCCGCAGCGGCCCGCACCGGGGACGACCTCGGCCGGGTGCACTTCATCGGCATCGGCGGCGTCGGGATGTCCGCCGTGGCCCGCATCCTGGTGGCCCGAGGGCTGCCGGTCAGCGGCTCCGACGCCAAGGACCTGCCCGTGATGGCGGACCTGGCCGCCGCCGGCGCGCGGATCGGCGTCGGCTACGACGCTGCCAACCTGGGCGACGCACAAACCGTGGTCGCCGGTTCAGCCATCCGCCCGGACAATCCCGAACTCGTCGCGGCCCGGGACGCCGGGCTGCCTGTGCTGCACCGCTCCGAGGCCCTGGCGGCCGCGATGGCACAGGACACCGCCGTCACCGTGGCCGGCACGCACGGCAAGTCCACCACGACGTCGATGATCACCGTCCTCCTGCAGGGCGCCGGCCTGGACCCGTCCTTCGCCATCGGCGCGAACGTCCCGGCGCTGGGCGTCAACGCCGCCAGCGGCAGCTCGCCGGTCTTCGTCGCGGAAGCCGACGAATCCGACGGGTCCTTCCTGAACTACCGCCCGCAGATCGCCGTGGTGACCAACGTGGAGCCGGACCACCTCGACTACTACGGCACCGCCGAGGCCGTCTACGCCTCTTTCGACCGCTTCGCCGCCCTGCTTCCGGCCGACGGCGTGCTGGTTGCCTGTGCGGACGACCCCGGCGCCCGGGCACTTGCCCTGCGGACCCTGGAGCGCGGCAACACGCGCGTCGTGCTCTACGGCACCGGCGATGACGCCGAGGTTGTGCTGCACGACGGCGGCCCGGGGGACGTCGCGATCACCACCCCCGCGGGGCGCTTCCCTCTCGAGCTGCACGTCCCCGGGCGGCACAACGCCCTGAACGCGGCGGCCGCCTTCGCCGTCGCCCTGGAACTCGGAGTGGACCCCGGCCTGGCCGCCGGGGCCCTGGCCCACTTCACGGGGGCGTCCCGGCGCTTCGAATTCAAGGGCGGGGGCCGCGGGGTCCGGGTCTACGACGACTACGCCCACCACCCCACCGAAGTCCGCGCGGCCCTGTCCGCAGCCCGGTCGGTGGCTGGCGGCCACAAGCTGCACGTCCTCTTCCAGCCGCACCTGTTCTCCCGGACCCGGGAATTCGCCGAGGAGTTCGCCGCGGCACTCAACACCGCCGACACCGCACTGGTCCTGGACATCTACCCCGCCCGCGAAGATCCCATTCCCGGCGTCAGCAGCCAGCTGATTGCGGCGCACCTTGGCTCCGGCGGCCGGCTCGTCGGACCGGGCGACGAGGCTGTGCAGTCCGTTGTCTCCGCCGCCGCGCCGGGGGACATCGTGCTCACGGTCGGAGCCGGCGACGTCACCGCCTACGGGCCGCTGATCGTCGCGGCCCTGACCAACGGTGCCCACGGTGCCTAGCACCCGCCGGCCCAGCTACCGGGCGGGCGCACGCCGGCCGCCCGCGGCGCGCGCGGAGTCGGGGTCTTCGGACGTCATCTCCGCCTCCAAGGACAGCCCCGCGGGCGGCCATGCCACCGCCCCGCCGGCCCCGGACAACGTGCTGTCCTTCCCGGAACCCAAAGCCAAACGCCGCAGGCGTATCCTGCAGGGCACCATCGCGGCCCTGGTGGTGCTGGTCGGGGGCATCCTTGCCGCCGCCGTCTACTCGCCGGTCCTGGCCGTCCAGACAGTCACCGTGGAGGGGACCAAACTTCTGACACCGGACCAGGTGCGGACGGCCCTCGCGCCGCTGCAGGGCAAGCCGCTGCCGCAGATCAGCGACGACGACGTGACAGCCCTCCTGCAGCCGCTGGTCCAGGTCAAGAAGGTCACCGCCGAGGCCCGCCCGCCGTCGACGCTTCAGGTCAAGGTGACCGAACGCGTGCCGGTGGCATTGGTCAAACAGGGAGAGGCGCACCAGCTCGTCGACGTCGACGGCGTGAACCTCAGCGATACCGCCGACCCGGCCTCGGTTCCGCTACCGGTCATCGATGGCGGAGGCGGCACCCTGCCCAGGGACCTGTTCCATGCGATCACCGAAGTCCTGGGGGCCCTGCCGCCCGATGTGCTGGCCAGACTCTCGAACGCCTCGGCGAAGTCAGTGGACGCCGTTGAACTCAAGCTCGTCGACGGCCAGACGATTGTCTGGGGCAACGCGGGGGAGAAGGAGCTTAAGGCAAAGGTCCTCGAAGCCCTGCTGAAGGCACCCGCGGACCCGAAAAACCCGGTGCGGACCTACGATGTCAGCGTCCCGCGGCACCCGGTCACCCGATAGCCGCCGATCACTTCGGGGAAGCTATTTCACCGCTAATACCGCGACACGCGGCGCCGGTAATTGAATGTCCCCGGCATAGGAAATAGCGTCACAACATGAGTTACTTGACATAACTATAACCTTCAACTCGAAGGTTAGGGTTTAAAGCTTCAAGTCCGGCTCCATCAGTTTTCGCAATAGCGCAATAGAACACGAACAAGGGACACGTAACGTGGCAGCTCCGCAGAATTACTTGGCCGTCATCAAGGTCGTCGGCATCGGCGGCGGTGGCGTGAACGCAGTCAACCGCATGATCGAGGTGGGTCTTCGCGGCGTCGAATTCATCGCGGTCAACACCGATGCCCAGGCATTGTTGATGAGCGATGCAGACGTCAAGCTCGACATCGGGCGTGAGCTGACACGCGGCCTGGGAGCCGGTGCGAACCCGGAGGTCGGCCGGCAGGCTGCAGAGGACCACGCCGAGGAAATTGAAGAGGTCATCCGCGGCGCGGACATGGTCTTTGTCACCGCCGGCGAAGGCGGCGGCACGGGCACCGGGGGCGCTCCCGTCGTGGCCCGCATCGCCCGGTCGCTCGGCGCGCTTACCATCGGCGTTGTCACCCGCCCCTTCACCTTCGAAGGCCGCCGCCGCGCCGGCTCCGCCGAAGCCGGCATCGACGCCCTCCGCGACGAAGTCGACACCCTGATTGTTATCCCGAACGACCGCCTGCTCTCCATCAGTGACCGCAACGTCTCCGTCCTCGACGCGTTCCGTTCCGCCGACCAGGTCCTGCTCTCCGGTGTCCAGGGCATTACCGACCTGATCACCACCCCGGGCCTGATCAACCTCGACTTCGCCGACGTCAAGTCCGTGATGCAAGGCGCAGGCTCGGCGCTGATGGGAATCGGCTCGGCCCGCGGCGAAGACCGCGCGGTCAAGGCTGCGGAACTCGCCATCGCCTCCCCGCTGCTGGAGGCATCCATCGACGGAGCCCACGGCGTGCTGCTGTCGATCCAGGGCGGTTCGGACCTCGGACTCTTCGAAATCAACGAGGCGGCCCGTCTGGTCCAGGAAGTCGCCCACCCCGAGGCCAACATCATCTTCGGTGCGGTCATCGACGACGCCCTCGGCGACGAGGCCCGCGTCACGGTCATCGCGGCCGGCTTCGACGACGTCAAGGCCACCTCGCCGTCCATGGACCAGTCCCTTCCGCAGTCGGCTCCGCAGCGTCCGGCAGCGCCGGCAGCAGCCCCGGCCCAGGCTCCGGCCTCGGCCCAGGTCCAGCCGCTGCACGCCACGGTCGGCGCCTCCGGCTACGGCGCCTCCGGCTACGGCGGCTGGGGCCAGCAGCGACCGTCAGCAGTCCCGGCAGACGCCGGCTTCGACGTCGACCTGCCGTCCGTTGTGGAGCCGGACCTGTCCGGCCGCCACTCTGACGACCTGGATGTCCCTGACTTCCTCAAGTAAATCCTGATGCACCATGGCACTGCCGGATGGCAGTGCCATGGTGCTTTCTCGTAGGATCGAAGTTCTGCAAACAAATTTGGGCGGTGTGCTGAGTGTTCTCGTGGCGGGCGGAAGTCCGGCCCGGCGTGTGGGTGGCTTTCACCGACGCCGAGGCCGGCAACCTGGCGCTCCATGTCGGCGACGACCCGGCCGAGGTCGGGCACCGGCGCCGGGCCATCGAGGCGGCGCTGGGACTTAGCGGCCGGCCCTTCCAGTACATGAATCAGGTCCACGGCAACAACGTCGCCGGCATTGGCGCCGCTTCGGCGGTGGCCGGTGCCGGCGCCCCCACGGCCGGCGCCCCCACGGCCGGCGCCCCCACGGCCGGCCCCCCGGCTGCAGGCGTGCCGGCTGCCGGCGCCCCCACGGCCGACGCGATGGTGTCCTTCGGCGAACCCCTGGCCGTGATGGTGGCGGACTGTGTGCCGGTCGTCCTGGTGGGGGACAGAGCCGACGGAACATCCCCCGTCCTGGCGGTGGTGCACGCCGGGCGCCCCGGCGTTGCCTCCGGCGTCGTCCCGGCGGCGGTGGCGCGCATGCACGCGCTGGGCGCGGCAGGGCTGGGCGCCTGGATCGGCCCGTCCGTCTGCGGGCGCTGCTACGAGGTCCCCGGTGACATGCGCGACCACGTGGCGGCCCTGGTTCCCGCGGCCCGCTGCACCACCTCCCGCGGCACCCCTGGCCTGGACCTCCCGGCCGCCGTCCGCAGCCAACTGCAGGACGCCGGCGTCGGGGTCGAATACTCCGGGGGCTGCACCCTGGAGGACGACACCCTGTTCTCCTACCGCCGTGACCCGGACACCGGACGGTTCGCGGGACTCGTATGGACCGACGCCGGTCACTCCGTCCGGGGACCCGTCGGGCGAATGAGTAAATGAGTGAATGAGCGGATGACTGAACACGAGCCCGAACCCGGGCAGCACGATCCCCGGCTGGAGCAGCTCCGCGGGCGGCTCGCCGCCGTCCGGCAGCGCATCGACACCGCCGTCGCGGCCGCCGGCCGGCAGGAACGTCCGCGGCTGATCGTGGTTACCAAATTCCACCCCGCCGACGACGTCCGGCGGCTCGCCGCGCTCGGCATCACCGACGTCGGCGAGAACCGGGACCAGGAGGCCGCGGAGAAGGCTGGCGCATTGGTCGGGCTGCAGCTCCGCTGGCACTTCATCGGCCAGCTCCAGAGCAACAAGGCCAAGTCCGTCGTCAAATACGCCCACGCCGTGCACTCTGTGGACCGGCCGCAACTGGCCGCCGCCCTGGCCAGGGCCATGGCCGCCGAACAGGAACGGACCGGGCGGGCGCCGCTGGAGTGCTTCATCCAGGTCAGCCTCGACGACGAGGCGGGCGCCCACCGCGGCGGCGCCCTTCCGGCAGACGTCCCGGCGCTGGCAGAGCAGCTGGCCGCAGCGGAGGGGCTCCGCCTGGCCGGCGTGATGGCGGTCGCCCCCTTCGGCGCGGATCCGGTACCGGCATTCGAGAAGCTTGCGGAGCTGTCCGCCGGGCTGGCCGCCGTCCACCCCGGTGCCACGGGCATCTCCGCGGGCATGAGCCAGGATCTGGAACAGGCCGTCCGCTTCGGGGCGACACACCTGCGCGTTGGCTCCGATATTCTCGGTCCGCGTCCGGCGTTGCGGTAGGTTCAACGTATTGGAAGGTAATGGCGGGGATTCCAAGGCTACTAAGTCAAATGATCGGCCCGCTGACGGACACGATTAGGAGTCGACCATGGCCGGCGCTCTGCGCAAGACAATGATCTATCTTGGGCTCGCCGATGGCGACGAACACTATGAGTCCGAGCACCAAACATCGCACAAGGATGAGGACAATTCCATGGATCATGACCGCGAGGAACGCCGCGCACCGGCGCCTGTCCGCGAGGTCCCCAAGGAAGAGCCCTACGCCGCTGAAGAGGAATATCGCGCACCTGTGACACCCATCAAGCGAGCGGCATCAAGCCGTGAAGAGCACACCGGACTCCGCCAGATCACCACGATCCACCCGCGGTCCTACAACGACGCCAAACTCATCGGTGAAAGCTTCAGGGACGGCATCCCCGTCATCATGAACGTCACGGACATGGGTGAAGCAGACGCCAAGCGGCTCGTCGACTTCTCCGCCGGACTGGTCTTTGGACTCCGCGGCAGCATCGAGCGGGTCACCAACAAGGTCTTCCTGCTGTCGCCGTCGTACGTTGAAGTCATCGGCGACGACAAGAAGGTCAGCGAGACGCAGGCGGCCTTCTTCAACCAGAGCTAGACGGGGATTCTTCCGACAGATGCCAGGCAAGGACACCTTGTCTGGCATCCTTGCTGAATTTTCCGTGTTGAAATAGAGGCGTAACCATCAAGAGGACACTGCGGTATCCGGAATGAACATGGAGATATGAGCTAACTCATGGGAATTGTTTTCGGACTTGTCTATATCGCCCTGCTGTTGTTCTTTGTTGCCCTCATCGTCCGGCTGATCTTCGACTGGGTGCAGATGTTTGCGCGGAGCTGGCGGCCGCGCGGCGCGGCCCTCGTCACCGCACACGCTGTGTATTCCGTCACAGACAAGCCCCTCACACTGCTCCGGCGGTTCATCCCGCCGCTGCGGCTGGGGGGAATCTCCCTGGACCTCGGCTTCCTGCTCCTCTTTGTGGCAGTCACCATTGCCATGGCGGTAGCCAAGTACCTGGTGCTCTCCCAGCCCATCGTGGCGTAGCCGGCCCGCGGGCCCTGTCCGCGACCACCAACAGATTGAAACTCCGGTTTGACACTGCGGTGTTGAATTAGAGTAACCAGACCATATTTAGGTACCGTAGTTTGACGGCCGAAAGGCCTACTGACTAACTAGACCAACGAGGTGACCAGATGGCTTTGACGCCAGAAGACGTTGTCAACAAGCGCTTTCAGCCGACCAAGTTCCGCGAAGGCTACGACCAGGATGAAGTTGATGACTTCCTGGACGAGATCGTCGTCGAACTGCGACGCCTGAACCAGGAGAACGACGAGCTGCGCAAGAAGCTCGCCGAACTGGGCGCCGGCACGCCTGCCAGCTCCGCCGCCGCGGCTCCCGTCGTGGAAAAGGTTCCGGCACCCGTCAAGGTCGAGAAGGAAGACCGCGCCAAGGCAGAGGCCGAGGCCAAGGCCGCTGAAGCTGCCAAGGCTGCTGAAGCTGCCAAGAAAAAGGAAGCCGAGCAGGCAGCCGCCCCGGCACGCACCGTTGCCTCCCCGGCCGCCGAGTCCGCTGCAGGCCTGCTGGCCATGGCGCAGCAGATGCACGACAAGCACGTCGCCGACGGTGAGCAGCAGCGCGACAAAATCATCGCCGAAGCGCAGATCGAGGCCAGCAGCCTCGTCAACGACGCCCAGGAGAAGTCCCGCAAGATCCTCGGCGCCCTCGAGCAGCAGCGCTCCGTGCTGGAACGCAAGGTCGAGCAGCTCCGCGGCTTCGAGCGTGACTACCGCTCACGCCTGAAGGCCTACATCGAGGGCCAGCTGCGTGACCTGGACGCCCGTGGCTCTGTCGCGGCCCCTGAGGTCGAAGCCAGCAGCTAGGCGGAAAGCCAAGTATTCTGAAAGCCGGTGGCTGAGGATTCCTCGTCCGCCGGCTTTTGGCATTAACCCCCGGTTACCCCGGCGGCCGTGACCAAGCACCAGCTCCCAGTCCCCGCACTGGCCCGCGAACGAAAGCCTTATGACTGACGCACCATCACCCGACGCCACGCCGCCCGCTGAGTCGGTCCACACTGGCCCCACCAGGCCGCGGCCGCGCCGTGCCCTGCTGCTCGCCGTCTTCTTTGGCCTGGCGGTGTTCGCCTACGTCTTCGACCAGCTGACCAAACTGTGGGTTACCGGGAACATGACCGAGGGGGAGAGGATCCCGGTGCTGCCCCCGCTGTTGCACTGGTACTTCATCCGCAACTCCGGCGCTGCGTTCTCGATTGGCGAGAACGTCACCTGGGTGTTCACCATCATCATGACAGCGGTTTCCATCGCCATCCTGCTGCAGCTCCGCAAGCTGGGGTCGCTTTGGTGGGCCCTGGCCCTCGGGCTGCTGCTCGGCGGGGCGCTGGGCAACCTCACCGACCGGCTGTTCCGTGAGCCGTCGTTCGCCATGGGCCATGTCGTGGACTTCATCCAGCTCCCGAACTTCGCGATCTTCAATATCGCCGACTCGGCCGTGGTGTCCTCCGTGGTGATCATCTGCCTGCTGACGCTGCGCGGGATCTCGCTGGACGGCACCCACCTGACCAAGGACACAGCGAAACATGACTCCTGAGCACACGGCGCCTGAACCCAACACGCCCGAGGACCTGGTCCCCGAGGACCTGGCCCCCGAGGACCTGGCGTCAGCCGGTGGCCCGCCGGGGGACATCCTGCCCGAAGACGTCGACGACGACGTCGCTGCCGGTGCCACGGCCGCTGCCTCCTACAGGTTTGTGGTGCCGGATGAACTGGCGGGAAGCCGGGTGGATGCCGGGCTGGCGAAACTCATGGACATTTCCCGTTCACTGGCCGCCACGCTGATCGCGGAGGGCCACGTCATCAGCAAGGACAAAGCGGTCGGAAAGTCGCTCAAGCTTGCCTCCGGCGCCGTGCTCGACGTCACCGTCCCGGCACGCCGGGACCCCCTGGAAATTGTGGAGGAAGTAGTGGAAGGCCTGAACATCCTGCTGGACGATGACGAGTTCGTCGTTATCGACAAACCGGTCGGTGTGGCCGCGCATCCCTCGCCGGGCTGGGTGGGACCCACGGTCGTCGGCGGCCTGGCCGGCCTCGGCTACCGGATCTCCACGTCTGGCTCCCCGGAACGCTCCGGCATCGTCCACCGGCTCGACGTCGGGACGTCCGGGGTGATGGTGGTCGCCAAAACCGAAGACGCGTACACCGCGCTCAAGCGTGCCTTCAAGGAACGCACCGTGGACAAGGTCTACCACGCCGTGGTCCAGGGCCTTCCGGATCCGCTGGCCGGCACCATCGACGCCCCGATCGGCCGCCACCCGGGCCACGACTGGCGTTTCGCCGTGATCGAGGACGGCCGGGACTCCATCACGCACTATGAGGTCCTGGAGGCATTCGGGAAGGCCTCGCTCGTGGAAGTCCACCTCGAGACCGGCCGCACCCACCAGATCCGGGTCCACTTCTCCGCACTGCACCACCCCTGCGCCGGTGACCTGACCTACGGCGCGGACCCGCGCCTCGCCGCCACGCTGGGACTCACCCGGCAGTGGCTGCACGCCCGGCAGCTGGGCTTCGACCACCCCCGGACGGGGGAGCGGGTCACGGTCACCAGCGAGTACCCGCAGGACCTGCGGTACGCGCTGGAGGTCCTGGAGTCCGGACAGGCCTGACGCTCCTGCTGCGCCGCCGGATGTGACGTGGCAGATCGGGCGGCGGCCGGGGTGCCGCGCCGAAAGGTCGGTGCGCGGCACTAGAATGATTCGGTGACTTCCAGCAACGACTCGTTTGTCCATCTCCACAACCACACCGAGTACTCGATGCTGGACGGCGCCGCCCGGCTCAGTGAACTGTTCGATGAAACCGAGCGGCTCGGCATGCCGGCCCTCGCCACGACGGACCACGGCTACCTCTTCGGCGCCTTCGACTTCTGGAAACGGGCCACGGACCAGGGCATCAAACCGATCATCGGCGTCGAGGCCTATGTCACACCGGGGACGGCGCGCACGGACAAAACCCGCGTCCGCTGGGGCGAGGAAAACCAGCGCAAGGACGACATCTCCGGCGGTGGCGCCTACACCCACATGACGCTGCTCAGCTACAACAACGTGGGCATGCGGAACCTGTTCCGCGCCTCGTCGCTCGCCTCCCTGGACTCCGTCTTCGGCAAATGGCCCCGGCTGGACCGCCAACTGCTGAACACCTACTCCGAAGGCCTGATTGCCACCACCGGCTGCCCGTCCGGTGAGGTCCAGACCCGGCTCCGGCTCGGGCAGTACCGGGAAGCCGTCGAGGCGGCCGCCGAGTTCCGCGACATCTTCGGCGCCGAGAACTACTTCTGCGAACTCATGGACCATGGCCTGGACATCGAGCGGCGCGTCACCGGTGACCTGTTGCGTCTGGCCAAGGAACTGAACCTGCCGCTGGTGGCCACCAACGACCTTCACTACACCCACGAGCACGACGCGAAGGCGCACGAGGCCCTGCTGGCCATCCAGTCAGGCTCCACCCTGCTGGAGCCCACGTACGACAATGGCGGCTCGCGCTTCGCCTTCTCCGGCAGCGGCTACTACCTGAAGTCACCTCAGGAGATGCGGGAACTGTTCCGCGACCACCCGGAGGCGTGCGACAACACCCTCCTGATCGCCGAGCGCTGTGAAGTGTCCTTCAACACCGGCGCCAACTACATGCCCCGTTTCCCCTGCCCCGAGGGGGAGGACGAAACGTCCTGGCTGGTCAAGGAGGTCGACAAGGGACTCCAGTACCGCTATCCCAAGGGCATCCCGGACAAGGTGCGCACGCAGGCCGACTACGAACTCGGCGTCATCACGTCCATGGGGTTCCCGGGCTACTTCCTCGTGGTGGCCGACTTCATCAACTGGGCCAAGAACAACGGCATCCGGGTGGGTCCCGGACGTGGCTCGGGCGCCGGGTCCATGGTGGCCTACGCCATGCGCATCACCGACCTCGATCCGCTGCACCACGGCCTGATCTTCGAGCGCTTCCTCAACCCGGACCGCGTTTCCATGCCCGACTTCGACGTCGACTTCGATGACCGGCGCCGCTCTGAAGTCATCGACTACGTCACCCGCAAGTACGGCGACGAGCGCGTCGCGATGATCGTCACCTACGGCACCATCAAGACCAAGCAGGCGCTCAAGGACTCCTCGCGCGTGCTCGGCTACCCGTTCAGCATGGGCGAGCAGCTGACCAAGGCCCTGCCGCCGGCCGTGATGGCCAAGGACATCCCGCTGGCGGACATCCAGAACAAGGACTCCAAGCGCTACAGCGAGGCCGGTGACTTCCGGCAGCTGATCGCCACGGACCCGGAAGCCGCCAAGGTGTTTGAGACGGCGCTCGGCATCGAGGGCCTGAAACGCCAGTGGGGCGTCCACGCGGCCGGCGTCATCATGTCCTCGGACCCGATCATCGACGTCATCCCGGTGATGCGCCGTTTCCAGGACGGGCAGGTCATCACCCAGTTCGATTACCCCACGTCCGAGGGCCTCGGTCTGATCAAGATGGACTTCCTCGGACTGCGGAACCTCACGATCATTTCCGACGCCCTCGAGAACATCAAGATGAACCGCGGCGAGGACCTGGACCTGGAGGCGCTGGAACTCGACGACACGGCGTCCTACGAGCTGCTGGCCCGGGGCGACACCCTGGGGGTGTTCCAGCTCGACGGCGGCCCGATGCGCTCCCTGCTCAAGCTCATGAAGCCTGACAACTTCGAAGACATCTCCGCCGTGCTGGCCCTCTACCGGCCCGGACCCATGGGCGCCAACGCGCACACCGACTACGCGCTGCGCAAGAACAAAATCCAGGACGTCATCCCGATCCACCCGGAGCTGGAGGAACCGCTCTCCGAAATCCTTGGCGGCACCTATGGCCTGATCGTGTACCAGGAGCAGGTCATGGCCGTGGCGCAGAAGCTCGCCGGCTACACCCTGGGCCAGGCCGACATCCTGCGCCGCGCCATGGGCAAGAAAAAGAAATCCGAGCTGGACAAGCAGTTCGCCGGCTTCTCCCAGGGCATGCAGGACAACGGCTACTCCATGGCCGCTGTCAAGACCCTCTGGGACATCCTGCTGCCGTTCTCCGATTACGCCTTCAACAAGGCGCACTCGGCCGCATACGGCGTGATCTCCTACTGGACCGCCTACCTCAAGGCCCACTATGCGCCCGAGTACATGGCCGCCCTGCTCACCAGCGTCGGAGACGACAAGGACAAGTCGGCGATCTACCTCAACGAATGCCGGCGCATGGGCATCACGGTGCTGCCGCCGGACGTCAACGAATCCGCGCTGAACTTCACCCCCGTCGGCACCGACATCCGCTTCGGCATGGGTGCCATCCGCAATGTCGGCGTCAACGTCGTCGAGGCCATGGTGGCCGCCCGGGACAAGGAAGGCGCCTACACCTCCTTCAAGGACTACCTGGTGAAGGTTCCGGCGGTGGTGTGCAACAAGCGCACCATTGAATCGCTGATCAAGGCCGGCGCATTCGATTCCCTCGGCCACCACCGGCGCGCCCTGGCGATGATCCACGAAGAAGCGATCGACTCCGTCATCACGCTCAAGCGCAATGAGGCGATCGGCCAGTTCGACCTCTTCGCCGGGTTCGACGAGGCCGAATCCGAGGCCTCGCTGAGCATCGAGATCCCGGACCTGCCCGAATGGGAGAAGAAGGACAAGCTCTCCTTCGAACGGGACATGCTCGGCCTGTACGTCTCCGACCACCCGCTGCAGGGGCTCGAGGGTGTCCTGAGCCAGCACGCCGACCAGTCCATCACCTCGCTCATCGCTGAGGACGGCCCGCATGACGGCACCATTGTCACCATCGCCGGCATGATCACCTCACTGAGCCGGCGGATCGCGAAAGCCAGCGGCAACGCCTACGCCCGCGCGGAAATCGAGGACCTGGGCGGTTCCGTCGAGGTCATGTTCTTCGGCCAGGTCTACGGCCCCATCGCCTCCGTGCTCGCCGAAGACCTGATCGTGGTGGTCAAGGGAAGGCTGCAGCGCCGCGATGACGGCGCCGTCGCCCTCAACTGCATGGAACTGTCCGTCCCGGACCTCAGCGAGGGCCTCAACGGCCCGGTGGTGATCACCATGCAGACCCACAAGGCGACCGAAGCGGTCGTGACCGAGCTCGGGGACGTGCTGCGCACACACCGCGGCAAGTCCGAGGTCCGGCTGCACCTGCAGGGCGACTCCAGGGTGGAGATCATGGGCCTGCCCGTGCATCTGCGGGTGAACCCCAGCCCCTCCCTGTTCGGGGACCTGAAGGTGCTGCTCGGCCCGACCTGCCTGGACAACTGATGTGCAGGGGTTCGCGGTCCCGGGTTGGGCCGCGCGCCCGCAAGCTGACAGCTAACGCCC
The DNA here is from genome assembly GCF_055412825.1 of Pseudarthrobacter linnaei. Lineage (NCBI taxonomy): Bacteria > Bacillati > Actinomycetota > Actinomycetes > Micrococcales > Micrococcaceae > Pseudarthrobacter > Pseudarthrobacter linnaei. The sequence continues at coordinate 34,786 of NZ_JBVAYX010000018.1, read as the reverse complement.
ATGCCGCTCCAGAACATGGGCGTCAAGGGTCACCTCGCGAGGCGAAGTAGCCGGTCAGATCTCGTAATCGAGCGGCGCGGGCTGGCCGTAAGCGCCGGAGTGGTAGAGCAGGGGAGCGCCGCCGGCGCCCACCTCGCCTTCCACGACCTCGACCACCACCACGGCGTTGTTCTCGAAGGAGAGCCGCATCTGGACCTTGCCGATCAGCCAGCCCGCCACGTCATTCAGGATCGGCACCTCGTGGGGTCCGAGCTCCCAGTGATCGCCTTCGAAGCGGTTGCTGGTCCGGGCAAAGCGGTCGGCCAGCGCCTGGTTCTCCAGCCCCAGCATGTGGACGCCGATGTAGGTGGTGTTGGCCACGGCCGGCCAGGAGCTGGACGTGCGGGCCATGTTGAACGTGAACCGGGGCGGCTTCGCCGAGAGCGAAGCCACCGAGGTTGCCGTGAAACCGAAGGGGACGCCGTTGAAGTTGGCGGTGATGATGGCCACGCCGGCCGCATGCCGGCGGAACAGTTCCTTAAAGGTTCCCTCGAAGGCTTGGTCCTCTGTGGCCACTGCGATCCAACTCCCTGCTGCACGTGTGTGATGTTCCTACCTGCCAGCGTATTGCGCCCGCGAACGGCGGCGGTACTTGTTTACCCGGAGGCGTCATGTGGAACGTCACCCGCGGATGCGCAGTGTCATGGGCCCGGCCGGGGGAAAGCTTGTTAAGGTTTGTTGCATGACACAACCGGCAGTGCACGGCCAGGTCCCGCAGGATGCCCCGCAGGAGACTCCCCGGTTCCCGCTCCGGGGTTCCGGGCCGGACGCGGCGTCCGGCGGGCCGGGCCACGACGCCGGCGGGCCGGGCAACGACGCCGGCGTCCGGGCCACGTCGTGGCGGAAGGCCGCCGTCATCGCCGCCGCCGGCATCCCGGTAGGGCTGCTCTGGTGGCTCCTGGCGCCCTCCGGGCTGAACCTGCTCTCGGGCGATCCGGAGCTGCGCAGCGGCGGCAACACGGAAGGGTGGCTGCCGCGGGACCTGGTGCTGGCGGGCCTGTTCCTGCTCGCCGGCTGCATTTCCGGCGCCGTCGCCTCCGGCAGCAAGCACGACGCGCGGTCCGGCCGGGACGTTGTCCTTGCCGTGGGTGCCGGCGCGCTGGGCGCCCTTGCCGCCTGGGTGACCGGCGTTGTGTGTGGCCTCTGGTGGGGAACGCCCGAGGACACCTCGGCCAGCGCCAGCATTGCCTTCTCGCTGCGGTCCGTCGCCGTCCTCGCGATCTGGCCGGCTGCAACCGCGCTGACCATCTTCCTGAACACTGTCTTCACGACGCCGGAATCCGGTCCGGGGCCCGACCACGCGGCCGCAGAGCAGGCCCGAACCGGCAGCCCCGATGTAACAGGCGCGGGACCCGCCGGGGCTGCCCGTAAAATGAACGGGTGACCCCTTCAGCTGACAGCTCCGTGCCCGCCGTTACTGCGCCCCCGGTTCCCGCCGATCTCAACTTCCGCACCGTCGACCTCCGCGGCCGGCGGCTGACCCTTGCCGGCCTCCGCGCCGCGGTGCCCCGGGCGCAGGCCGGCACCATGGCCGATGCCGAGCACAAAGTCGTGGACATCATCGACGCCGTCCGGACCCGGGGTTTCGAGGCGCTCAGCGAGCTAGCCCTTACCTTCGACGGCGTGGAGCAGTCGCATCCCCGGGTCCCCGCCGCCGCGCTGGCGGCGGCTCTGGCCGGGCTCGACCCCGCCGTGCGGGCAGCTTTGGAAGAGTCCATCCGGCGCGCGCGGCTTTTCGCCGACGCCCAGCGGCCGGCTGACACCGACGTCGAACTCGGCGACGGCGCGGTGGTCAGCCAGAACTGGGTCCCCGTGGCTCGCGTGGGCCTCTACGTCCCGGGCGGGCTGGCGGTCTACCCGTCCTCCGTGATCATGAACGTCGTCCCAGCCCTCGCCGCCGGTGTTGAATCCATCGCTCTGGCATCTCCGCCGCAGAAGGACTTCGGCGGGCTCCCGCACCCCACGATCCTCGCCGCTGCGTGCCTGCTCGGGATTGACGAGGTCTACGCCATCGGCGGCGCCCAGGCGATTGCGGCCTTCGCGTACGGTATCCCCGCCGGGGAGGACCAGGCAGGACTGGACCCGGTGGACGTCGTCACCGGCCCGGGCAACGTCTTCGTCGCCACGGCGAAGCGCCTCGTCAAGGGCGTCGTCGGCATCGATTCCGAGGCCGGCACCACCGAGATCGCGATCCTCGCCGACGCCACGGCACAGCCGAACCTGGTCGCAGCTGACCTCATCAGCCAGGCCGAGCACGACCCCAAGGCGGCGTCCGTGCTGATCACGGACTCCGAGAACCTCGCCGCCGCCGTCCGGGTGGAACTGGAGCGCCAGGCGGCAACAACCAAGCACAGTGCGCGGGTCCGTGAGGCCCTCTCAGGCCCGCAGTCCGGCGTCGTCCTGGTGGACAATTTGGACCAGGGCATCGCGGCGTGCAACGCCTACGCCGCCGAACACCTGGAGATCATGACGGCGGACGCGGCTGTTGTCGCGGGCCGGATTCGCAGCGCCGGGGCGATCTTCGTGGGGGACTACAGCCCCGTCAGCCTGGGCGACTACTGCGCCGGCTCCAACCACGTTCTGCCGACCAGCGGCACCGCAGCGTTCTCCTCGGGGCTGAACGTGACCACTTTCCTGCGCGCCATCCAGGTGGTCAACTACTCCCGTGCCGCCCTGGCGGAGGTCAGCGGCCACATCGTGAGCCTGTCCGGGGCGGAGGACCTGCCGGCGCACGGCGATGCGGTCACCGCCCGGTTCCCGCAGGGCACCTGACCACAACATGTAGTAATTACAGGCTTGTTATTCAGCTACATCTAGTCGTAAACTGATGGCGGAGCCAACCGCTCCGGCGATCCATAACGGCGGTCCACAACGCGATCACCGTCCGGCCACTCGCTTGCGACAGGGGAGGAAACGTCATGTACTGTCCGTTTTGCCGTAACCCTGATTCGCGTGTGGTGGACAGCAGGATCGCCGACGACGGTTCCGCCATCCGCAGGCGCCGTCAGTGCCCCGAGTGCGGCCGCCGGTTCACTACTGTCGAGACCACAAGCCTGACCGTGATCAAGCGGTCGGGTGTCGGTGAGCCGTTCAGCCGCAGCAAGGTCATCAACGGCGTCCGCAAGGCCTGCCAGGGCCGTCCCGTCACCGAGGACGACCTCGCGATGCTGGCCCAGGAAGTCGAAGAGGCAATCCGTGCGTCCGGCGCCGCGGAAATCGAGGCGCATGAAGTCGGCCTCGCGATCCTGAACCCGCTCCAGCGGCTCGACGAGGTCGCCTACCTGCGCTTCGCGAGCGTCTACCAGGCGTTCGAATCCCTGGAGGACTTCGAAGCCGCCATTTCGCTACTCCGCCATGAGGCCGAGACCAAGGGCCGCGAGGGCACGAGCCAGCAGAAGAGCCAGCTCTAGGCCCGTCCAGGAGCGCCGGCTCACAGACTCCGGTGGTGGCAACGGAGGGGAAGCCGCGGCCACCACCGGCACCACATAACAAAAGAGCTATCACTCCGGGCCGTTCTAGGCATTCAGAACGACCCCGAGTGATAGCTCTTTTTTTGGCTACTTGGCGAGCTTGTGTTTCAGCGCGATCTCGAGGGCGGCGCCGACGATGCCGGCGTCGTTCTTCAGCTCGGCCGGAACGATGGGCGTGCGCAGCTGCAGCCGCGGCAGATATTCGTCCGCGCGCTTCGAGATGCCGCCGCCGATGATGAACAGCTCGGGGGAGAAGAGGAACTCCACGTGCGACAGGTAGCGCTGCAGCAGGACGCTGTACTCTTCCCAGCTCAGGCCGTCCCGCTCACGGGCCACCGCCGAGGCTTTGCTTTCGGCGTCAAATCCGTCAATTTCCAGATGGCCGAGTTCGGCGTTGGGGACCAGCTTGCCGTCGAAAATGAAGGCGGAACCAATACCGGTCCCGAGCGTGATGACCAGCACGGTCCCCTCCACGAATTCGCCAGCGCCGTAGCGTGCCTCGGCAAGGCCGGCGGCATCGGCGTCGTTGATGACCTCCACCGGCCTGCCCAGGCGGGCAGTCAACATCGCGTCGATGTCCATTTCCAGCCAGGACTTGTCGACGTTGGCGGCCGAGTGGACCACTCCGTGCTGGATGATACCGGGAAAGGTGACGCCCACCGGCGAGTCGGGGGCCGGAGCGTCCGGCCGGGCGGACAGCTCGGCGACAACCTGGGCCACAACCTCGGCCACGGATTCGGGTGTGGAGGGCTTCGGGGTGGGCATGCGCAGGCGGTCACCGACCAGTTTCCCCTTCTTCAGGTCCACGATCCCGCCCTTGATCCCGGTGCCACCGATGTCGATGCCGATGAGCGGAGCGTTCTTCTTCAACTTCTCGTCCTTCTTGGCCAATGTGGTTCCGTTCGTGGCAGGGGGCGGGGTAGGAGGGTGCGGCCCAAGGCCGACGGGCGAAGACCGGGATCTTCTGGTGGAGCGGGAATTAGGGGAGCGTCAAGACTTCCGCGCCGGACTCCGTGACAAGCAGGGTGTGCTCGAACTGTGCGGTACGTTTGCGGTCGCGGGTCACGACGGTCCAGTCATCGGCCCACATGTCCCAGTCCACGGTGCCAAGCGTCAGCATCGGTTCGATCGTAAAGACCATTCCGGCTTCGATGACGGTGTTGTAGGCGGGTGCGGCGTCGTAGTGGGGGATGATCAGGCCGGTGTGGAAAGCCTCACCGACGCCGTGGCCGGTAAAGTCCCGGACCACGCCATAACCGAAGCGCCTGGCGTAGGACTCGATGGTCCGCCCGATCACGTTGATTTCCCGGCCGGGGGCCACGGCACGGATGGCGCGGTTCAGGGACTCCTGCGTGCGCTCGACGAGCAGCCGGGATTCTTCATCGACATCCCCGGCCAGGAAGGTGTAGTTGGTGTCGCCGTGAACGCCGCCAATGAAGGCCGTGATGTCGATGTTGAGGATGTCCCCGTCCCGGACCACAGTGCTGTCCGGGATGCCGTGGCAGATGACTTCGTTCAGCGATGAGCACAGGGACTTGGGGAATCCGCGGTAGCCGAGGGTGGACGGGTACGCGTTGTGGTCGAGCAGGAACTCGTGGCCCACCCGGTCCAACTGGTCCGTGGTGACGCCGGGCTGGATGTGCTTTCCGACCTCCACGATCGCCTGCGCGGCGATCCGTGAGGCGATGCGGATCTTTTCGATGGTCTCCGCCGACTTGACCTCGGAGCCGGTGAACTTGGCCGGTGCGGGCTTACCCACGTATTCGGGACGCGGGATCGACACCGGAACGGGAAGCTGCGGACTGACGGCTCCCGGGACGAGGGTACCGATGGGTGCAGTCGAGGCGAGAGAAGGCATACATTGATCATATAAGGCGCGGCCGGAGGCAAATAAACAACGGCCAGGAAATATCAGCTGAGGAGCATCGATGCCGGAGTACTGGTACAACGTCAACACGCATGAGGTCGAAGAGGACGCCATGTCCGATTGGAGCCAGCTGATTGGCCCGTACAAGACGCGGGAAGAAGCTGAACACGCCCTCGAGAAGGTTAAGGCCCGCAACGAATCCTGGGAAAAAGGCGACGAGGACGACTAAAGGCGATCACCCATAGTGGAGCTGCAGGCACTCCTGGCAAGGGTCCTCGAGGGGCGCTGGCCAGGATGGATCCTCCGGGACTCCTGCAGGGAATCCGTGCCGGGCGTATTGAGGTACCAGTGCGGGAAGGGGTCCGGGGGCAGTTCCAGGTGGGGGTCCCGGTCTGGGTCCGCGGGCAAATCCTGGCCCGGTCCGTCGTCCGCGGGCGGGCCTTGGTCTAGGCCGTCGCCGGTNGGGTGGCAGGCCTGATCAATTCAACCAATTCAATACAATAAATTGGTATCAACAAACTTGGCACACTATTGAGTTCTCAAACAACAGACACATTCGAAGTACTACCCGAAACAATTCAATGCAATTGAATTATTCTGTTTCGCTTTTTCTTCGCTGCGATATTTGAAGCTTATTTCATTCATATCCACTTTGCAAATCCAGATTTTCATCTAAATTCCACTTGGTGGAACAATTGCGCCCACGAAAATGTGAAGCAATTTTCACTCCTGCGCCGCGTGCTCCAGGGGAGCCGAAAGCGCTAGAAGAATTGCTTCTCTATTTTTGTTGGGGTTGGTCACCACTCTGCGGTGGCGACTCAAAAAACAATACACCCTCCTTCCCGACCTTGCAACTGGGTCGGGCAGGAGGGTGCAGATGACGTGCGGTGCCGTTCTAGGCCGCGGAAACTTCCACCGTGGCAAGGTTCTTCTTGCCCCGGCGCAGCAACAGGTAGCGCCCGTGCAGCAGCTGGCCGGGCTCGATCACGGCGTCCGGATCCGCGACCTTGGCGTTGTTGACGTAGGCCCCGCCCTCCCCCACGGTGCGGCGGGCGGCGGACTTGCTCTCCGACAGGCCCGTGGCGACGAGCAGTTCGATAATGCCCAGACTGCCGGCATCGACGGTGGCCGACGGGAGTTCGGACGTGGCAGCCTTGAGCGTGGCCTCGTCCAGGACGCTGAGGTCACCATTGCCGAACAGTGCGGCAGAGGCGGCGATGACCTTCTCCGTGGCGTCCACGCCGTGGACGAGGCAGGTCACCTCGTAGGCGAGCTTCCGCTGTCCTTCGCGGGCGAAGGGCCGCTCGGCCACCGCGGTTTCCAAGGCCGCAATCTCGGCGCGGCCCAGGAAGGTAAACACCTTCAGGCGTGCCGCCACGTCGCTGTCCGCCGTGTTGAGCCAGAACTGGTAGAAGGCATAAGGGCTGCACATCTCCGGATCAAGCCAGATGGCGTTACCCTCGCTCTTGCCGAACTTCGTGCCGTCGGAGTTCGTGATGAGTGGAGTACCCAGCGCGTGGACGTGCTCGCCTTCTACCTTGCGGATGAGATCGGTGCCACTCGTAAGATTGCCCCACTGGTCCGAACCGCCGGTCTGCAGGACGCAGCCGTAGTCGCGGAAAAGCTGCAGGTAGTCCATGCCCTGAAGGATCTGGTAGCTGAACTCCGTGTAGCTGATCCCCTCGTCGGAATTCAGGCGGTTGGCAACAATGTCCTTCTTGATCATGGTGCCGACCCGGAAGTGTTTGCCGATCCCGCGAAGGAAGTCGATGGCGCTCAGCGGCGCGGTCCAGTCAAGGTTGTTGACCATTTGTGCCGCGTTGTCGCCCTCGAAGCTGAGGAAACGCTGGACCTGCTCCTGCAGTTTCCCGACCCATTCGGCGACCGTCTCGGGGGTGTTCAGCACGCGTTCGGCGGTCTGCCGGGGATCTCCGATCAGGCCGGTGGAGCCGCCGACCAGACCGAGGGGCTTGTGGCCGGCCAGCTGGATCCGGCGCATCAGCAGCAGCTGGACCAGGTTGCCCAGGTGCAGGCTTGCCGCGGTGGGGTCGAATCCGCAGTAATACGTCGCGGGATCACCGGCGAGGAGCTTCTCCAGCTCCGCCTCATCCGTTGAGACGTGGACCAGGCCTCGCCATTTCAGCTCCTGCCACACATTGGCGAAGCTGGGGTCATTCTGCTGGGAACGTAGATCATTTAGCTGGGACACGGAATCTAAGTTAGCAGGGTCCGGGCGCCGTCAGCGCCTGTGACCGCCGGGCGCCCGGGCGCCCGGCGGCGGTCCTCAGTCCTCGATGCCCGCCGGCACCCCGGCGGAGGCGATGAGCCGCAGCCGCTGGGTGGGCCTGGTCATCGCGACGTACAGGTCGCCGACCCGGCCGTGCTCATGGTTGAGCATGGCCGACGGCTCCAGCACCACGACGCCGTCGAACTCCAGGCCCTTGGCTTCACGGGGGCTGATCACCACGATGTCCTGCACGTAGCTGCCGGCATCCGTGCCGACGCGGCGGCCATAGACTGTGCGCAGCGCGGCGGTCGCCTCGGGGAGGAGCTCGCCGTCGGCAATGACGGCCAGCAGGCCGCCCTCAAGCGCGCCCAACTCCTCCGGCATGACCTCCACGAGCTTGCTGATGATGCCGCCGCGCTCGACGCGGTCGATCACCGGCGCCCAGCGGCCCTCGCGGACCGCCTTCGGTGCGGACACGACGAGCCCCGCCGCGTTGGCCATCCGGGCGGCCGCTTCCGCGATCTGCGACGGGGTGCGGTAGTTGACCGTGAGTTCCTCGAGCTGCCAGCGGTCGCCGAACATGGGCGCGAGGGCGCTGTGCCAGGAGTTGGCGCCGGCCACGGAGCTCGTCTGGGCAATATCGCCCACGATGGTGAAGGACTTCAGCGGGCAGCGGCGGACCAGCAGGCGCCACTGCATCGGAGAGAGCTCCTGGGCCTCGTCCACCACAATGTGCCCGAACGCCCAGCTGCGGTCCGTCGTGGCGCGCTCGGCGGCGGTCAGCCGGGCTTCGCGTTCCTGGTTTTGATCCACGAGCTCTTCCGCGGAGATCAGGACGTCCACGCCGGCTGTTTCCATATTGACCAGCGTCTGCTTGGCATTGGCCAGGTCGCGGGCACGGTCCTGTTCCTGCTGGGCAAGTCCGCGGCCTGCGGCAGCGTCGAGTTCGCCGAGGAGTTCGGCGGCCTCGTCCAGCAGCGGCACGTCCGCCTCGGTCCACGGGGCGTCGGCGGGCCGGAGCAGCAGTTCACGCTCGGCCGGGGTGAGGTGGGGGGTGCAGGCCGCCAGGATCGCCGGTCGGCTGAGGAGTTCACCGATGAGCTTCTCCGGCGTCATCGGCATCCAGCAGAGGTTCAGGGCGATGCGGACGTCCCGCGCGGAGCGGACGTCCTCCGCCAGGTAGGAGCGGTCAGCGTTGTTGCCGATGCTGCCGGCTTCCACGAGTTCCGTCAGCTGCTCGGTCAGTTCGCGCAGCAGGATCTTGACGAACGAGACACGGGCCTCGTTGTGCGGCTTGCCGGTCGAGCGGGCCCGGTCCCGGGCACGGCGGACCTGCCGCGGGGTGAGCAGAAGTTTGCGCCCGTCGACTTCGAGGACGCGGTTCTCCGCCGGGATTCGCTGCCGGTTGGCCACGGCGTTCGCCACGACCTCGGCCATGTCCAGCCTGCCCTTGATCGCCGCAACCGCGGAATCGGGTTCGGCGATGGCGTGGATGCCAGGCATCAGGCGCCCTACACTCGCCATCACGACTCCGGTTTCGCCGAGCGACGGCAGCACACGCTCGATGTACTTCATGAACGACGACGACGGGCCCACCAGCAGGACACCGGCGGTCTTGAGCCGGTCACGGTGGGTGTAGAGCAGGTAGGCGGCGCGGTGCAGTGCGACCGCGGTCTTGCCGGTGCCGGGACCGCCCTGGACGACGAGGGCACCAGAAATCGACGAACGGATGATTCGGTCCTGCTCGGACTGGATGGTCCCCACGATGTCCGACATCCGGCCGGTCCGCTTGGAGTTCAGGGCCGCCAGCAGGGCGCCCTCGCCCTGGAGGGACTCGTTGTCGGCCAGCAGGTCGGCGTCGAGGACGTCATCCTCGATCGCTTTGACCTCGCGGCCCTGCAGGACCAGGTGGCGGCGGCGGCGCACACCCTGCCGGTCGAACGCGGTGGCCTGGTAGAAGTGCCCGGCCTCGGGCGCGCGCCAGTCCAGCATGAGGCGCTGGAGGTCGTCGGTGGTCAGGCCGATCCGGCCGATGTACTGGGCCTCCCCGGAGTCGAGGTCGAGGCGGCCGAACACGAGCCGGTCGTCGACGGCGTCGAGCTGCGCCAGGCGGTCCTCGTACAGCGCGGCGAAGGCGTCGCGCTCGGAGACGTTCTGCATGGTGCCCACCGCACCGGCACGCCGTACCTGCGCCAGCTGGGCGCGCTTTTCCGCCCGCAGCTCATCCAGCCGGGCGTAGAGTCCGGCCACGTAGTCGCGTTCATGGGCCAAATCAGCGTCGTGCATCGAACGTTCCCCTATCGAAAAAGACAGACCAACCATTCTACAACCATTTTTGTCCCCCGCCGGCACATGTCAGTTTTGTGCAGGCATTCTACCGAGGGGTGCGGAATGGTCCACTCCTGCCGGCGGCAGCTTCCCGGCTTTGCGGCCGGTGATAACGCCGGTGCCGGCGGCGGACGCTGAAGCGAGGCGCACCTGGCAGGACACCATCACGGTGACGAACCGGACGATGGTATCGGCCGGGATATCTGACATCGCGCCGAGCATCCTGTTGGACAGCCAGAGGAAAAGTCCGGCAACAAGGACGCTTGTCGGCAGATCCTCGACCGGCGTCACTCCGTGCCCGAAACCGAAATGACTCCGGTTGCTGTGCCTGGCCCCGGGCTCGGAGCGGCGGGGCGGGGGTCTCAGGCGTCAGCGGGGGTTCCTATCGCCACACTCGACCGCGATGGCGGGCGGCCGATGCCCCGCCGCAACATCAGGAAGGACCAGTGCTCCGGGCGCCGCGCCCACGAGAGCCGTTCACGGCTCAGGGCCCCCGCCCGACCTCGGCCAGGGCGGGCGGCGCCTGCAACCGCACCCGACGCCGGGGTGGTGGAGTCAATCCTGGCCATCGTTCTCTGGGGGTGCTCGCTGTGATTCACCCATCACCCTTACTGGCCGGACCCGGGTCGCTGACCGGTGCGGCGGGTGAGCGCAGGAGCCCGTGCGCCAGCCCGTACCTGACGACGTCGAGCGCCTTGCTGAGCGCATGTTCCGCGTCGAACCGCTGGGCCGCCGCCGCATCCAGGCGGTCGTGGTCCTTCGCCCATTCGGAACGGCGGAACCGGTCAGCGTCCCCGTGCAGGAGCCGTCCGTAGAGAAAGTCTTCGAAAACCTCGCGGCCGTCGTCCGGGGCCGCTCCGGGCATCTCATGCTGGCGGCCCTGGACCATCTCGGCGGTGAACTGTTCAGCCACCGATTCCGCCCCCTCCGCGAGCCTGTGGTCTGCGGCATAGTTGCAAAGCCGGAGTGCCCTCACCACCAGTTTGAGGGACACGTGTTCATCCCGGACGATGAATTTGCGCAGCAGGGCCGCACGGAAGAGCTCCAGCCACCGCCGGCGTTCCGCCTCGGGGGAATCTGCCGGCACCGGCCCGTCAGCAGGCTTGAACAGCTCGACCATCCGGAAATAGTCGGCGGCCAGCTGCGCAAAGATCTCGAGCCGTTCGAGCTCGCTGCGTGGTTTCCCGCGCTTGCCCTCACCCATGTAATGCCATCCTCCCCCGCCGCCGGTTCCAGGAAACCGCCAATACCGCCAGAACCCCCAAACCACTTCAGCCGCCAGCCAAACCACAGCCGCCCGCCACAGCCGTCCGGCTAGGCCGTCCGCACCCTCGCGGCCTTGTAGCGCGAGACGGTCGGGTCACCGCTCAGCCAGAAGCGCCAAGGGTAGTCGTGGGTGCCTCCGGGGCCGGAGACACCGACGCGCGGCCCGGCGCTGACGTCCACAGCCGGCAGGGCGGGCAGTTCCAGTCCGAACGGGGCCTGGAGGGCGTCCCTGCCGCTGTCCGCCGTCGTGATTCCGAGCGACGTGGCGAGCCGGGCCGGGCCGCTCGCAAGGTCCTTGGGCGATTTCGACGCCGGCCGCCGGCTGAGCGCGAGCTGCTCGCCGGCCACAATCTCGCCGGCCCGCAGCAGCACGGCAGAGGCCACACCGGCAGGCCCGCACACGATGTTGGCGCAGTGGTGCATGCCGTAGGTGAAGTAGACGTAGAAACGGCCGGCCGGGCCGAACATCGGGGCGTTGCGCGCGGTCGCGCCGCGGAAGGTGTGCGAGCCGGGGTCCGGGTGCGGCGAGTCATGCGGGCCCAGGTAGGCCTCTACCTCCGTGATCCGCACGGACACCGGGCCGCCGCTCCCCCCATGCGTCAGCACCGCGCCGAGCAGCAGGGGCGCCACCTGCCGGGCGTCCAGGGACAGGAGCTCCCGCAGTGCGTCCGCGGGCGGCCCGCCGGAAGGGAGTCCGCGGCCCGGCACACGGAGTGGAGGCATCAACGTCATGCTCCGACTTTAACAAACGGCACCCTTCCCCTTCCACAGCCGTGTCCGATTTCCGCTAGCAGCAGCTCCCGGAAGCTGGCAGGATGAACGCATGGACTTCTGGCAGCGCTACCGGGCAATCGATGCCCGGGACACCCGGTTCGACGGGCAGTTCTACACCGCTGTCCGCACCACGGGCATCTATTGCCGGCCCTCCTGCCCGGCCCGGACCCCCAAGGCGGGGAATGTCACCTTCTACGAAACGTCCGCCGCCGCGCACGACGCCGGGTACCGGGCCTGCAAACGCTGCCTGCCCGAGGCCGTCCCCGGCACGCCGGCCTGGAACGTGCGCTCCGACATTGCCGGACGCGCGATGCGGCTCATCAACGACGGTGTGATCAACCGCGACGGTGTGGAGGGGCTGGCGGCCCGGCTGGGCTACTCCTCGCGGCAGCTCAACCGGATCCTGAGCCACGAACTCGGCGCGGGACCGCTGTCGCTGGCCCGGGCAGGCCGGGCCCAGACAGCCCGCACCCTGCTCGTTTCCACGACCATGAAAGTCGCCGACATTGCCTTCGCTGCAGGTTTCAGCAGCGTGCGCCAGTTCAACGGGACCATCGGCGAGATCTTCGCCATGACACCCTCGGCGCTGCGGGCCACGGCCCGGCACCACCGTCCGCCGGGCCCGCCCGCGCAGTCGACGACGGCACTGACATTGAACCTGCCGTACCGTGAGCCGTTCGACCCGGGTGTCTTCGAGTTCCTCGCGGTCCGGGCCATCCCGGGGATCGAACAAGGCTCGCCGACTTTCTATGCCCGGACCCTGCGCCTGGCCCATGGCGACGCCCGCTTCCGGGTGGACTACGACGCCGGCTCCCCGGGCCGTCCGCTCGTGCTGACCATCGGCGCCGTGGACCTCCGGGACCTGCCGCCCCTGCTCAGCAGGGTCCGGCGGCTGCTGGACCTCGACGCCGACCCGGTCGCCATCGACGGTGCGCTGGGGTCTGATCCGCGGCTCTCCGCCAGTGTCGCCGCGACCGCCGGGATCCGGATGCCCGGCGCCGTCGACCCGCAGGAACTGCTGGTCCGGGCCATGATCGGCCAGCAGATCACCGTCGCCGCCGCCCGTACCGCCCTCACCCAACTGTCCGCAGCCGGCAGCGAGAGCCTGGTCCCGGCGGACGGCCTGCACCGGCTGTTCCCGACGGCGGAGCAGATTGCCGGGCACGGTTTCGAACTGCTCCGCGGTCCCCAGCGCCGCATCGATTCCGTCCGCGCAGCCGCCGCGGCGATGGCCTCGGGCGGGCTCGACTTCGGCTACGGCGACGACCTTCCCGGCCTGGAGTCCAAACTGCTGCCCCTCGCCGGTGTGGGGCCTTGGACGGTGGGCTATCTGGCGATGCGCGTGATCGGCGCCCCGGATGTCTTCCTGGCCAACGACGCAGCGGTACGCAATGGCATCCGCTCCCTCGCCCGGACGACGGACGGCGCGGCAGCGGCCCCGGACACCACCTTGAGTCCTGATTTCCGGGAGCTCAGCCCCTGGCGCTCCTACGCCACGATGCACCTCTGGCGCGCTGCAGCGGCGGCCCAGGCCGCGGCGCGCAAAACGCCCCCGACTCAGACTCTGCCACCCCCGCACGCTCCGCCGCAGGCACGAACAAGGACTCCAGTTCAGGCCCCACCGCAGACTCCGAAGAAAGCGATCCGATGAAAGCCCAGTTGTTGACCATGTCCACCCCGGACGGCCCGTTCACCATCATTGCCCGGGACGGGGCCGTGCTGGCCTCGGGGTGGACTGCCGTTCCGGGCGAGCTGACCGGCCAGATCCATCCGGAGCTGCTTCCCGGGGATTACGAGACCGTCAGCGGGCTCGGCGGCATCTCGGCGGCGGTGGAGGATTTCTATGCCGGAAACCCCGGGCCCGCTATGGCGGTGCCGGTGCTGCAGAAGTCCGGTCCATTCCGGGGGCACGCGTGGGATGTCCTCAGGACGGTCGCGCCGGGACACCCCGTGACCTACACCGAGTACGCGGAGCTGTCCGGCAACGTCAAAGCCGTTCGCGCGGCGGCCAGCGCCTGCGCCTTCAACGCGGCAGCGCTGTTCGTCCCCTGCCACCGGGTGATCCGCACGGACGGCAGCCTGGGCGGCTTCCGCTGGGGGCTGGACATCAAGGAAAGCCTGCTGGACCGGGAACGCCGGCAGGGCTCCGACGTGGCATAGCGCCGGCCGCTTTGCGCCGAGTGCCAGTCGCCGAGGTGAGAGCTTGCGCCCGCGTCGCAACGGATCATCGGCGTCGGATGTCGCCTCGGCGCGGGTCCTAAGGGGTGACGGGCACCCCGGCCGGCCAGGGCAGCAGCGCCGGGAGGTCCACGCCGTCGGCCGCCGCGGTGGCGCGCAGGCTGCCGAGGCTCGGGGTGCGTCCCGCGAGCCAGGCCGCGATATCGGTCAGCATGCCGTTGATGGCGGTCGACCGGCCGCCAGGGGTACCGATCGACACTGCCGGCAGGCCGAGCGGCTGGAGCACGAACCGCTGCCCGTCCGGCACCCGCGCGGCGAGGAAATCGAAGAGGTGCTCGCAGAACGGCCGGCTCCACGTTTCCGGGCCGCGCCCGGTGCCGAGGTCGGTGGCGTGGATGACGAGCTCGCGCCAGAGCGCCAGCCCGCCGTCGACAACGACTCCCCCGCGGAAGCTGATGGGCGCCTGCCAGCCGGCGTCGTCCAGCGCGCCGAAGGCCTGCAGCGCCCGGTCCAGGGCGGCGTCCAGATCGGCCCGGTGTTCCGCGATCGGATGCCCGGCAGCCATCTCGATGGCGCGGGTCCGGCCCTCGTAGCCGCCGTCATAAAGCTCTATGCTGTCGCCTTGGGCGGCGTATTCCAGCTGGCGGGCCATCGCATTCGCGATCCCGCAGACGTGGGCCAGCACGTGGCCGCGCGTCCAGCCCGGCAGTTCCGAAGGGGCCTTGAGGTCCCCGTCGGAAAAAGTGGCCGCGATTCCAGTTACGACGCCGGCAGCGCGGCGCAGTTCGTCCAGGAGTTTTTCCGGCGTGATGGTGGTCATGGCGATCATCCTAATACGAACGCCATACGGACACCCTGAACGAATGCCGATTAACTGAACGACTCCGGCCCAAAGCGGTGGCGGAGATGCCGGCGGTCGTGCCGGGCCTGCCAGAACTCGATCTCCCGGGGCCGGAGGGCGTACAGCTGCCAGTCCGGGTTGTCGCTGCCGTCCGCGCCGGGCCGGGCGTGCCAGTCCGCAGCCGAGGCCTCGGCGGACAGCTCCACCACACCGCCGGTGACGCGCACCTGCCGACCCTGCTGCTGCCAGAAGAAGTTCAGGGCGGCGTGCGGGTTGGCCGCGAGTTCGAGCCCCTTGCGGGATTCCCTGGAAGTCGCGAAGTGCCAGCCCTCAGCATCGATGTCCTTGAGGATCAGCATCCGGGACGACGGCCTCCCGAGCTCATCCGCTGTGGCAAGGCTGCACGCGTTGGGCTGCGGGACACCGGCGGCCAGCGCCTCCTCGAGCCAGAGCCGAAAGAGTTCGGCGGCGTCCGCGGGGGCGGTGTCCGGGTCGAAGTCCGGGAGCACCTCGGGGAAATCGGGCAGGGCACGCAGCAGCTGGCGGAACGTTTCGCTCATGTCCCTACCTTAAACGAAGGAAGTCCCGGCAGGGCCCGACCATCAGTGGCCGGCCCTGCCGGGACTGCCCGGCGCGTGCTACCCCGCGTATCCGCGGACGGCGGCGAGCTCACCCTCGAGGGCGAGCAACTGCCGCTCGACGGCGGCCGGTGCGGTGCCGCCCTGGGAGTTCCGGCTGTTCAGCGAGCCTTCGGTGGACAGGACCGTACGGACCTCCGGCGTCAGGTGCGCGGAGATCGCGGCGTATTCCTCATCCGTGAGGTCCCAGAGTTCGACGCCGCGGCTTTCGGCCTGCTTGACCGCGGCGCCGGAGAGCTCGTGCGCCTCCCGGAACGGAACGCCCTGGCGGACCAGCCATTCGGCAATATCCGTGGCCAGCGCGAAGCCCTGCGGTGCCAGGGCCTCCATCCGTTCGGTATTGAACGTCAGCGTAGCGATCATGCCGGAGACTGCCGGGAGCAGGACCTCCAGCGTGTCGGCGGCGTCGAAGACCGGTTCCTTGTCCTCCTGCAGGTCGCGGTTGTACGCGAGCGGCAGCCCCTTCAGGGTGGCCAGCAGCCCGGTCAGGTTGCCGATCAGCCGGCCGGCCTTGCCGCGTGCCAGTTCCGCCACGTCCGGGTTCTTCTTCTGCGGCATGATCGAGGAGCCGGTGGAGTAGGAATCGTGCAGGGTGACGAAGGAGAACTCCTTGGTGGCCCACAGGATGACTTCCTCCGACACGCGGGAGAGGTCCACCCCGATCATGGCCGTGATCCACGCGAACTCGGCGAAGACATCGCGGGAGGCGGTGCCATCGATCGAGTTGTGCGTGGCGGAGAAGAAGCCCAGGTCCGCGGCCACGGCTTCCGGGTCCAGGCCCAGGGACGAACCCGCGAGGGCGCCGGAGCCGTAGGGCGAGACGCCGGCGCGCTTGTCCCAGTCCTGGAAACGCTGCACATCGCGCAGCAGCGCCCAGGCGTGGGCCAGCAGGTGGTGGCTGAGCAGCACCGGCTGGGCGTGCTGCAGGTGGGTGCGGCCGGGCATGGCCACGCCCCGGTGCGCCTTGGCCTGCTCGACGAGGGCATCGACCGTGGCGAGCACGCCGCGGGCGATGATCCGGGCGTGGTCGCGCAGGAACATCCTTCCCAGCGTGGCCACCTGGTCGTTGCGGGACCGGCCCGCGCGGAGTTTGCCGCCGAGCTGGGTGCCGGCGCGCTCGATCAGTCCGCGTTCCAGCGACCCGTGCACGTCCTCATCGGATTCCGCCGGCAGGTAGGCGCCGGAGGCGACGTCCATATCCAGCCGGCCCAGGGCGTCCAGCATGCCCTCGAGCTCGGCGTCGTCCAGCAGCCCGGCCTTATGCAGCACACGGGCGTGCGCCTTGGACCCGGCGATGTCGTAGCGGGCCAGCCGCCAGTCAAAGTGCGTGGACTTGCTCAGCGCGGCGAGGGCGTCCGCGGGGCCGCCGGCGAACCGGCCGCCCCACAGGGCACCCGCATTTGTCGCCTCGGACTTCTGCTCAGCCACGCGGGCTACTGACCTGCGACGCGGATGTCGCGGCCGGAGGCAACCTTGGCGGACATGCCCCACAGCTCGATGAAGCCGCGCGCCATCGACTGGTCGAAGGTGTCGCCGGTGTCATAGGTGGCGAGGTCGAAGTCGTAGAGCGAGGTCCCGGAGCGGCGCCCGTTGACGATCGCCTGGCCGCCGTGCAGCATCATGCGGATGTCACCCGTGACGTAGCGCTGCGTGTCCTCGATGAAGGCATCGAGGGAGCGCTTGAGCGGCGAGAACCACTGGCCGTCGTAGACCAGCTCGGACCAGCGCTGGCCGACCGTGGCCTTGAAGCGGGCCTGCTCGCGCTCGACCGTGATGTCCTCGAGGTGTTTGTGCGCGGTGATGAGAGCCATGGCGCCCGGTGCCTCGTAGACTTCGCGGGACTTGATGCCGACGAGGCGGTCCTCGACGACGTCGATGCGGCCGATGCCCTGGGCGCCGGCGCGGCGGTTGAGTTCCTTGATGGCCTGCAGCGGGGTGACCCTGATGCCGTCGATCGCGACCGGGATGCCGGCCTCGAAGGAGATGGTGACCTCGTCCGGGGCCGGGGGGAATTCCGGGGTCGCGGTGTAGTCGTAGATGTCCTTGGTGGGGGCGTTCCAGATGTCCTCGAGGTAGCCGGTCTCGACGGCGCGGCCCCAGACGTTCTGGTCGATCGAGTACGGGTTTTTCTTGGTGGTCTCGATCGGCAGTCCCTTGTCCTCCGCGAAGGCGATGGCCTTGTCGCGGGTCAGGGCGAGGTCGCGGACCGGGGCAATGCACTTCAGGTCCGGGCCGAGGGTCTGGATGCCGACTTCGAAGCGGACCTGGTCGTTGCCCTTGCCGGTGCAGCCGTGGGCCACCGTGGTGGCGCCGAACTCACGGGCGGCCTTGACGAGGTGCTTGACGATCACCGGGCGCGAGATCGCGGAGACCAGCGGGTAGTGGCCCTGGTAGAGGGCGTTGGCCTTCAGCGCGGGCATGCAGTATTCGTCGGCGAATTCGTCGGACGCGTCGGCCACGTAGGCCTCGACGGCGCCGCAGCCCAGGGCACGCTGGCGGATCGTCTCCAGCGACTCGCCGCCCTGTCCGACGTCGACCGCCACGGCGATAACCTCGGCGCCGGTCGCTTCACCGATCCAGCCGATGGCTACGGATGTATCCAGGCCACCGGAGTAGGCCAGCACAATACGCTCAGTCACTTGAAATGCTCCTTAGTTGTTTGGGGAAATTAGTTGTTTGGGAAAAATATCGAGGGAAAGCTTGTCTACGGAAAGCCTGTCACATCCCGGTCGCAGGCCCAATCTTCAGGCCGGGTGCTCTCAGCCGGTGCCGGCGTCCTCGGCGAGCTGCAGGAAACGGGCGGCCGTGCCGGCCCCGCCGAGCGGATCGCGGGTGACCAGCAACACGGTGTCGTCGCCGGCGATGGTGCCGAGGATCGAGGGCATCACGGAGTGGTCGATGGCCAGGGCGAGGAAGTTGGCCGCGCCCGGCGGCGTCCGGAGCACCACGATGTTCGCGGACGCTTCGGCGCTCACCAGCAGTTCCCCGCAGAGCCGGGCCAACCGCGCGTCGAGGATCTCCTGGGTGACGCCGCTCTTGGCGGCGCGTTCCCCGCCCTCCCCCGGCACCGCGTAGACGAGCACGCCGTCCTTGCCGCGCACCCGCACCGCGCCCAGCTCCACCAGGTCCCGGGACAGCGTGGCCTGGGTGACCTGGACGCCGTCGTCCGCGAGCAGCGCCGCCAGTTCGGCCTGCGAGCGGACCGATTCACCGGTGAGGATCGTGGTGATCCGCGCCTGCCGGGCCGTCTTGGTGGCCGGACTGGCCCCCGGAGAGGCGGGCTGGACGGACACTATCCGAGTCCTTCGACCGGCGCCAGCCCCTCGACGATAGCCAGCCGGGAACGGTGCATCAGCCACGCCATCAGGGCCTTCTGGGCGTGCAGCCGGTTCTCGGCCTCGTCCCAGACGACGGACTGCGGACCGTCGATGACGGCCGCGGCGATCTCGTAGCCGCGGTAGGCGGGCAGGCAGTGGAGCACGACAGCGTCCGGCGCGGCGAGCTTCATCGCCGCCTCATCGACGGCGTAGCGGCGGAACAGCTGCAGCCGGGCTTCCTTCTCGTCCTCCTGGCCCATGGACACCCAGGTGTCGGTGGCGACGACGTCGGCGCCGAGCAGCGCCTCGGCGGGGTCCACGGTGACGAGCACCGAGCCGCCGGTCTCCGCCGCACGGTCTTCGGCCGCAGCGATGATGGCCGGGGACGGCAGGTAGCCGTCCGGGCCGGCGATGCGGACATGCATGCCGGCGGTGACGCCTGCCAGCAGGTAGGAGTTGGCCATGTTGTTGGCGGAGTCGCCGAGGTAGCACATGGTCAGGCCCGCCAGGTCGCCCTTATGTTCCTTGATGGTGAGCAGGTCCGCGAGGAGCTGGCAGGGGTGGTAGTCATCGCACAGGGCGTTGATGACCGGCACGCGGGAGTTTGCGGCCATGGCCACCAGCCCGGAGTGGGCGCCGGTGCGCCAGACGATGGTGGACACCATGCGTTCCAGGACCTTGGCGGTGTCCTCGACGGATTCCTTATGGCCGATCTGCGCCTCGCCCGGGTTGATGACCAGCGCGTTGCCGCCCATGTCGGCGACGCCGGCTGCGAAGGACACCCGCGACCGGGTGGAGGTCTTGTCGAAGATCACGGCGACTGTCTGGCGTCCGCTGCCTTCCGCGGCGAAGGGCTGAACGCTGTAGGGGGCGGCCTTCATCCGGACGGCGAGGTCCAAGACCTCGGCCTGCTCGGCCGGGGTGAGGTCCGTGTCCTTAAGGAAGTGGCGGGTCTGGCTGGTAGAAGTCACGGTCGAAATGTCAGTCGCGGTCACTGGGCATCCTTTGCGGTCTGGAGGAGGGCGGGCAGTGCCGCGAGGAAGCGGTCGGCCTGTTCGGTGGTGAGGATCAGGGGAGGTGCGAGGCGGATGGTGTGCGGGCCGGGGCTGTTGACGATGAAGCCCGCCTCGAGGCCGGCGGCCACGAGGGCCGGGGCGACGTCGGCGTCCAGATCGAAGCCGATCAGGAGCCCTTCGCCACGGACCTCGGTGACGCCGTCGACCGCGGCGAGGCCGGCACGCAGGTGTCCGCCCACCGTCCGGACGTGGCCCAGTACCTGCTGGGTTTCCAGCACGTGCAGGGTGGCCAGCGCCGCGGCGGTGGCCACGGGGTTGCCGCCGAAGGTGGTCCCGTGCTGGCCGGCGGTCAGCAGGGCCGACGTGTCCGGGCCGTAGGTGACGAGGGCGCCGATCGGGAAGCCGCCGCCGAGGCCCTTGGCGAGGGTCACGGCGTCGGGCACAATCCCGGCGTCCCCGCTCGCGAGCCACTTGCCGGTGCGGCCGATGCCGGTCTGGACCTCGTCCAGGATCAGCAGGGCACCGGCGGCGCTGGTCGCCTCCCGGGCCGCCCGCAGATAGCCGGCCGGCAGCGGGCGGACCCCGGCCTCGCCCTGGATCGGTTCGAGGAAGACCGCGGCGACGGTGTCGTCCACCGCGGCGCGGAGGGCATCGATGTCGCCGAAGGGAACGTGCTCGACGCCGCCGGGCAGCGGGGCGAACGGCGCCCGGTAGGCTTCCTTCGCGGTCAGCGCCAGGGCGCCCATCGTGCGGCCGTGGAAGGCGCCTTGGAGGGCGATGATCCGGGTCCGCGGCTTCTTTTCCGATCCGGTGTTGCGCCGCGCCAGCTTGAAGGCGGCCTCGACGGCCTCGGTGCCGGAGTTGGCAAAGAACACCCTGGACCCGGCCGGGGCCTTGGTGATCTCCAGCAGCTTCTCGGCCAGCGCGATCTGGGTGGGGCTCGTGAAGAAATTCGAGACGTGGCCCAGGGTGGCGAGCTGGCTGGAGATCACCGAGGTGACGAACGGGTGCGCGTGGCCCAGGGCATTCACCGCGATCCCGCCGAGCAAGTCCAGGTATTCCTTGCCGTCGGCGTCCCACACCAAGCAGCCGGCGCCGCGGACCAGGACCCGCTGCGGGGTGCCGAAGACGCCCAGCAGCGAGGAGGAGTAACGGGAGAGCCAGTCGGCTCCCGTGCCGGGACCGCTATTCCCGACGATTGCGCTGAGTTCGGGGGATTTTTCCAGCTGGTTCATTTGTTGTCCTCGTCCGGGACGACCTGGGTGCCGATGCCCGCCGTCGTGAAGGTCTCCAGGAGCATCGAGTGCGGCAGCCTGCCGTCGACGATGTGCGCGCGTTCGACGCCGCCGTCAACGGCCTTGAGGCAGGCTTCCATTTTCGGGATCATCCCTGACTCCAGGCGCGGCAGCAGTGCGCGCAGTTCCGATGCGGTGAGCGAGGAAATCAGCGAGGAGCGGTCAGGCCAGTTGGCGTAGAGTCCCTCGACGTCGGTGAGGATGACCAGCTTCGAGGCGCCGAGGGCTTCGGCCAGGGCCGCCGCGGCGGTGTCCGCGTTGACGTTCAGCACCTGGCCGGTGGTCTGCGCCTGCTTGGCGCCCGGGTCGCCGCTGCCGTCCTCGAAGATTTCCGGAGCCACCGTGGAGATCACCGGGATGCGCCCGGCCGCGACGATGTCCAGGATTCCCTCCGGGTTCACGCCGATCACTTCGCCGACCAGGCCCAGGTCCACCTCCTCGCCATCCACAACCGTGCCGGTCCGGACCGCGCGGAGCAGGCCGCCGTCCTCGCCGGACATCCCCACAGCGTAGGGGCCGTGGGAGTTGATCAGGCCGACGAGCTCGCGGCCGACCTGGCCGGTGAGGACCATGCGGACCACGTCCATGGCCTCCGGCGTGGTGACCCGCAGCCCGCCCTTGAACTCCGATTCGATGCCGAGCCGGCTGAGCATGGCGTTGATCTGCGGGCCGCCGCCGTGCACCACCACCGGGTGGATCCCGACGTGGTGCAGGAAGACGACGTCCTCGGCGAAGGCGCGGCGGAGCTCGTCGTTGACCATGGCGTTGCCGCCGTACTTGATCACCATGGTGGTGCCGGCAAAGCGCTGGATCCACGGCAGTGCCTCGATCAGGGTGCCGGCCTTGCTCTGGGCATCGGACATGGAGGTGGTCTCGCGGGTCTGGGTGTTCATGCTGTTCGTCCCTCCGGGAACTGCCTAGCTGGAGTAGGCACTGTTTTCGTGGACGTACTCGTGGGTGAGGTCGTTGGTCCAGATCGTGGCCTCGGCCTCACCGGCCTGGAGATCGATGTCGACCCGGACCTCGCGGGGTTCCAGGTCCACGAGGCCGCGGTCATCGCCGATGCTGCCATTGCGGCAGATCTGCACGCCGTTCATGGAGACGTTGAGCCGGTCGGGCTCGAAGGCAGCGTCGGTGGTTCCGACCGCGGAGAGCACCCGGCCCCAGTTGGGGTCCTTGCCGAAGATCGCGGCCTTGAAGAGGTTGGAGCGGGCGACGGCGCGGCTGACCACCTCGGCGTCCTTTTCGCTGGCGGCGTTGAACGTGCGGATCGCGATGTCGTGGCTGGCGCCTTCGGCGTCGCCGATCAGCTTGCGGGCCAGTTCCGCGCAGACCTGGGTCAGGCCCTTGCCGAAGTCGACGGCGGACGGCACAGCGCCGGAGGCTGCGGAGGCGAGCAGCACCACGGTGTCGTTGGTGGACATGCAGCCGTCCGAGTCCGCCCGGTCAAAGGTGACCCGGGTGGCGTCCCGGAGCACGACGTCGAGCATGTCCGGCTGGACGTCGGCATCCGTGGTGAGGACCACCAGCATGGTGGCGAGCCCGGGGGCGAGCATTCCGGCGCCCTTGGCCATCCCGCCAATGGTGAATTCCTTGCCGTCGGCATCCGCGCCGATGAACAGCGCCTGCTTGGGCACGGAGTCCGTGGTCATGATCGCGGTGGCGGCGTCGGGTCCGCCGTCGGAGCTCAGCGCTGCCGTGGCGGCGCCGATCCCGGCGAGGATCTTGTCCATCGGCAGCTGCTCGCCGATCAGGCCGGTGGAGCAGACGAAGACGTCGGTGGCCGAGACGCCGAGCGCCTCCGCGGTCTTCTCGGCAGTGGTGTGCGTGTTTTGGAAACCCTGCGGGCCGGTGCAGGCGTTGGCTCCGCCGGAGTTCAGGATCACCGCGTCCACGCGGCCGTCCTTGACGACCTCGCGGGACCAGTGCACGGGGGCGGCGGCCACCCGGTTGGAGGTGAACACGGCCGCGGCCGCCTTGGCGGGGCCGTCGTTGACCACGAGGGCCAGGTCCGGGTTGCCGGAGGTCTTCAGGCCGGCCGTGACGCCGGCGGCGCGGAATCCCTGGGGGACGGTGATGCTCATGGTGCGACTCCCTGCAGATCGAGGCCGGCGGTTTCCGCCAGGCCGAGGGCAATATTCATGGACTGCACGGCCCCGCCGGCGGTCCCCTTGGTCAGGTTGTCGATGGCGCAGGTGACGATGACGCGGCCGGTATGCCCGTCGAGAGCCAGCTGCATCACGGCGTGGTTGGATCCCTGCACCGACTTGGTGGAGGGCCAGCGGCCTTCCGGGAGCAGGTGGACAAAGGGCTCGTCGTCGTACGCCTCGCTCCAGGCGTGGCGGAGTTCCTCGGCGGTGACGCCGGGCCGGACCTTCGCCGTCGCGGTGGTGAGGATGCCCCGGCTCATGGGGGCCAGGGTGGGGGTAAAGGACACCGTGACCGGCGCGTTCAGGGCCTGGGAGAGCCCCTGTTCGATCTCCGGGGTGTGCCGGTGTCCGCCGCCGACGCCGTACGGGCTCATCGAGCCCATGACTTCGGCGCCGATCAGGTTGACCTTGGCGGCCTTGCCGGCCCCGGAGGTGCCGGACGCGGAAACGATGACGACGTCGTCCGCCTGCAGCAGGTGGTTGCTGAAGCCCGGGGTCAGGGCCAGCAGGGCCGACGTCGGGTAGCAGCCCGGCACGGCGATCCGTTTGGCGCCGCGCAGCGCCTCGCGCTGGCCCGGAAGCTCCGGCAGCCCGTAGGGCCAGGTTCCAGCGTGCGGGGTGCCGTAGAACTTCTCCCAGGCGGCCGCATCGGACAGCCGGTGGTCGGCGCCGGCGTCGATGACGAGCGTCCCAGGCGGCAGCTGCGCCGCGATCTCCGCAGAGGCACCGTGTGGCAGGGCCAGGAACACGACGTCGTGTCCGGACAGGTTCGCCACAGTCGTGTCTTCGAGGATTCGGCTTGCCAGACCGTGGAGATGGGGCTGTAATTCCCCTAGTCTGGAACCGGCGTTGCTGTGGGCCGTGATGGCGCCGATCGTAACGTCGGGGTGGCCGGCGAGGAGCCGCAGCACCTCGCCGCCGGCATAACCGCTTGCGCCGGAGACGGCAACAGAAATAGTCATACCACCGACTATACAGCAAGAGTATGCATAGATGCCGATAATTATGCATACGCTGCTCCGTGTCCGGGCCTGGCCCCGGAAGGTCCCGACCGGCGCCCGCACCCGGCCGGTCGATCCGGTTCGGGAGGGCAGTGCAGTGCCGGGGCGTATCCTTGGGGAAGGGTGACCCCCCAATCTTGCCGTCCGAGTGTCGGGCGCAGCGTTGCCCGTAACAGTTTCGAGGCACGCGCTACATGACCCTCACCGCCGCAACGCCGGAGCGACCGAAATCGCGTATCCGGCAGCCGAACGCCGTCGTCCTGAGCTACTCCGAACTCCTGAAGACCGTCAAGGCTGCGGGACTGCTGGAACGCCGCGTCGGCTTCTACATCACGGTGTTCTCCGTGCTGGTCCTCCTGATGACCGCGACCTGGTTCGGCTTCGCCCTGATCGGTGACAGCTGGTTCCAGCTCCTCATCGCCGCGGCCATCGGCATCCTTTGCACCCAGCTGAGCTTCCTGGCCCACGAGGCCGGACACCGCCAGATCTTCGCCTCCCGCCGCGCCAATGACTGGGCCGCACGGCTGCTGGCCACCTCGGTCGCCGGGATCAGCTACTCCTGGTGGGAGCAGAAGCACGGCGCGCACCACAACCACCCCAACGTGATTTCGAAGGACCCGGACATCGCCACCGGCGCCATCGCATTCTTCCCGGAAGCCGCCGCCACCCGGCAGGGACGGCTTTCCTTCCTTACCCGCAAGCAGGGCTGGTTCTTCTTTCCGCTGCTGTTCCTCGTGGGCCTGGGCCTGCAGATCGATTCGATCAAGTTCATCTTCCAGCGCTCCAAGGTCACGCACCGCTGGGTTGAGATCCCGATCCTCGTGGTCCGCCTGAGCCTGCTCCCGGTGCTCGCCTTCACCTTCCTGCCGTGGGGCATGGCGCTCGCGTTCATCGCGGTCCAGCTCGCCGTCTTCGGTTTCTACATGGGAGCCTCCTTCGCCCCGAACCACAAGGGCATGCCGGTCCTGCCGGCCGACAGCCGCGTGGACTTCTTCAGCCGCCAGGTCCTGACGTCCCGGAACATCTCCGGCGGCCGCTTTATGGACATCCTGCTCGGCGGCCTCAACCGCCAGGCCGAGCATCACCTCTTCCCGGACATGGCCCGGCCGCAGCTCGACAAGGCCGCCGTGATCGTCCGCGAGTTCTGCGCGAAGCACCAGGTTCCCTACACCGAAACCACGCTGATGCAGTCGTACGGCATCATCGTCCGCTACCTCAACGACGTCGGCCTCTCCGCCGGACGCCACTTCGAGTGCCCGATGGCGACCGTCACCCGCCGCTACTAAGCGCCAGCGCTGGGCGGCTGCACTGGGCGGCAGCACTGGGCGGCAGCGCGGTTCCGCGGAGGCCTCCTGCCCGGGGCCATGATTTTCCTGTTTGACACGAAGTGACGGCCGGATACCGGCCGTCACTTCGTCCTTGGCGCCGGTGTCCCTAGGATGGGTCCAGGATAAGGGCCGAGAATTCCGGGCCGGAATACTCAGTCCGGAAATACTCAGTCCGGAGAATTCGGCCGCATAGTCAGCCAGGAAGATCATTGCTGATCTTCCGCCCACCCAAGGAGACACAGGATGCATGCAATCGTCGCCCGCGAGGCCGGGGGCCCCGGGGTCCTCACGCTCGCCCCGGTGGAACGCCCGGTTCCGGGTCCGGGCCAGCTGCTGGTGAAGGTCGCCGCCGTCGGGGTGAACTTCATCGACACCTACAAGCGCAGCGGCAGCTACAAGGTGACCTACCCCTTCACCCCCGGCTCGGAGGCCTCGGGCACGGTGGAGGAACTTGGTGACGGCGTGACCGGATTCTCCCCGGGCGACCGGGTCGCCACGGCTGAAGGCGTCAACTGCTATGCCGGCTACGCCCTGATCGATGAGGACAAGGCACTGCCGGTCCCCCACGGCGTGGACGACTTCACGGCCGCTGCCCTACCGCTGCAGGGGATCACCGCGCACTACCTGATCAATTCCTCCTTCAAGGTCGAGCCCGGCCACACCGTGCTGCTGCACGCCGGAGCCGGCGGCGTCGGACTCCTGCTGATCCAGCTGCTCAAGGCCCGGGGCGCGCGCGTCATCACGACCGTCTCTACCGGCGACAAGGAGCAGCTGGCCCGCGAGGCCGGCGCCGACCATGTGCTGCGCTACGAGGGCTTCGCCGCCAGGGTGCGTGAACTGACCGACGGGGCCGGCGCGGACGTGGTGTACGACGGCGTCGGGAAGGACACCTTTGACGGGTCCCTCGAGGCCCTGCGCATCCGGGGCACGCTGGTGCTCTTCGGTGCCGCTTCCGGGCCGGTGCCGCCCTTCGATCCGCAGCGGCTCAACGCCGGAGGCTCGCTGTACCTGACCCGGCCGACAGTGGGCCATTTCCTGCGCAACGCGCGGGAGCGCCGCTGGCGCTCGGACGAGCTCTTCGCGGCGGTCGCCGACGGAAGCCTCAAGGTCCGGATTGGCGCCCGCTACGATCTGGCGGAAGCCGCCCGGGCCCACGATGACCTGGAGCAGCGGCGCACCACCGGCAAAGTCATCCTGATTCCGTAGCTCCTGCCGCCCGACGGCAGGGGGACACGTCGGCAAAAAGAGCGTGCGGACAACCGGCCGGAGGCGGAGTATTAACACAAAGCGACGCCGGACACCTTCCGTTCACCTAGGCCGGAGAAGATCCCCCTGTGACTGAGCAACAACAGCAACCCCAACGCAACGGCCTTCCGCAGGCGCTCGCCACCGTCAGCCCGGTCTTCCAGGCGCAACTCCCGGGGTCGCTGGCCGCACCGCCGGAGCGGACGCTGGTCGACATCCTCCATGACTCGGCCAGTCGCTTCCCGGATGCCTCCGCGCTCGACGACGGCCACCAGTCGCTCAGTTATGCCCAGCTGCTGTCGGCGGTCCGGGCCAAGGCACGGGAGCTGCACCGGGCAGGACTGGGGGCCGGGGACAAGATCGGCGTCCGGATTCCCTCCGGCACCAACCAGCTCTACATCGCCGTCCTGGCTGTGCTCCTCATCGGGGCGGCATATGTCCCGGTCGACGCCGACGATCCGGAGGAGCGCGCCCGGCTGGTGTTCGGCGAAGCCCGGGTCGCCGGCACGCTACACGGCGCCGCGGAGATTGTGACGGAGGGTTCCCGGCCCCGCCCGTTCCCGGCCCCGCGGCTGCCCGGCCCGGACGACGACGCCTGGGTCATCTTCACGTCCGGCTCCACCGGCACCCCCAAAGGCGTCGCCGTGCAGCACCGCTCCGCGGCGGCCTTTGTCGACGCCGAGGCCCGGATTTTCCTCCAGGACGATCCCATCGGCCCGCAGGACCGTGTCCTGGCGGGACTGTCGGTGGCCTTCGACGCCTCCTGCGAGGAAATGTGGCTGGCCTGGCGGTACGGCGCCTGCCTGGTCCCGGCGCCGCGGGCCCTGGTCCGGACCGGCATGGACCTCGGCCCCTGGCTGATCAGCCACGGCATCACCGTCGTGTCCACCGTTCCCACCCTTGCCGCGCTCTGGCCGGCGGAGTCCCTGGAGAGCGTACGTCTGCTGATTTTCGGCGGCGAGGCGTGCCCGCCGGACCTCGCCGAGCGGCTCGCCGTCGAGGGCCGCGAGGTCTGGAACACTTACGGCCCCACCGAGGCCACCGTCGTGGCCTGCGCTGCGCCGCTGCGGGGTACCGGACCAGTCCGGATCGGCCTGCCGCTGGACGGCTGGGACCTCGCCGTCGTGGACGCCGACTCCGTGCCGGTCGCCGAGGGGGAAATCGGCGAACTGATCATCGGCGGCGTCGGCCTGGCCCGGTACCTGGACCCGGCCAAGGACGCCGAGAAATATGCCCCCATGCCGTCGCTCGGCTGGACGCGCGCCTACCGCTCCGGCGACCTGGTCCGCTACGAGGCCGCGGGGCTGATCTTCCAGGGCCGCGCCGACGAACAGGTCAAGCTGGGCGGGCGCCGGATCGAACTCGGCGAGATCGACGCCGCCCTGCAGGCTTTGCCGGACGTGGCCGGCGCGGCCGCAACCGTGCAGACGACGGCGGCCGGAAACCAGATCCTCGTCGGTTACCTGTCCCCCGCCGGCGGCCGGGATCTCGATCTGGCGGCCGCCCGGGAGCTCCTTGGCGAAAGTCTGCCGGCTGCGCTGATTCCGCTGCTGACCGTGGTCGATTCGCTGCCTACCAAGACCAGCGGCAAAGTCGACCGGCACGCGTTGCCCTGGCCGCTGGCCGGGGCCGGCGCCACCGGCGCCGCAGCGGCCCCGCTGAACCTCCCGGATGATGCAACCTGGATCGTGGAGCAGTGGAGTGCGGTGCTCGGCAGCGCCGTGTCCAACCTGGACGCCGACTTCTTCGCCTACGGGGGCGGGTCTCTCGCCGCCGCGCAGCTCGTGTCCGCCCTTCGCGTGCGCTACCCCACCATCACGGTGGCCGACATCTACGCCACTCCCCGGGTCGGGGCGCTCATCGAAACCGCGCGCCAGTCGCTGCCCGAGGGCGGGGCTGGTCCGGCCCCGGAACGCACGGTCCGGCGCACGGCCCGCAAGTCACAGGTCTTCCAGACGCTGATGGGCGTTCCGCTGCACATCCTGGTCGGCATGCGCTGGCTGACGTATCTCATGGCGGCGAACAATCTGCTCTCCTCCCTGGCCGGCTTCTCGGCGGCGCCCACGGTGTCCTGGTGGTGGGTGGGCGCCTCCTGGCTCGTCTTCGTCAGCCCTGCGGGCCGGATGCTGATCTCCATCGCCGCCGCCCGGCTGCTGCTGCGCAAGGCGGTGCCGGGAACGTACCCGCGCTCCGGCCGGGTGCACCTGCGCCTCTGGCTGGCCGAGCAGATCCAGGACCTGGCCGGCGCGGTGAGCCTGGCCAGCGCCCCCTGGGTGCCGTATTACGCCCGGGCCCTCGGGGCGAAGATCGGCGACGACGTCCAGCTTCACTCGCTGCCGCCCGTCACCGGCCTGCTCTCGCTCGGCAGCGGCTGCAACGTCGAGCCCGAGGTCGATCTGTCCGGCTGGTGGATCGACGGCGACGTCGTCCACATCGGCGCCATCCGTATCGGGCCCCGCGCAACCATCGGCGCCCGCAGTACCCTGATGCCCGGGGCAACGATCGGCGCCGGGGCCCGGGTGGAACCCGGCTCGGCCGTGCTGGGCAAGGTGAAGGCCGGGCAGCTGGTCGCCGGGTCCCCGGCCGAGCGGCGGGGCAAGGCCAAACACTCCTGGCCGGAGGCTCCCCCGGAGCACCGGCTGATCGGCCGGCTCTGGTTTGCCGGCTTCGCCACCGCCTCGGCGGCCCTGGCCCTGATCCCCTATCTGTCCGCCGCCGCCGCGGCCCTCGTGGTCTTTGCCTTCATCCGGGGCAGCGCCTCGCTGACCGCCGCGCTGCCGCAGCTCCTGCTGTCCCTGCCGCCGGCGGCTCTCGTCTGGTTCCTATCCAACCTTGTGCTGATCCTCCTCACCACCCGGCTCCTGGGGCTGGGGCTGGCCGAAGGCTACTACCGGGTGCGCAGCAGGATCGGCTGGCAGGTCTGGGCCACAGAACGGGTCCTGGACCTGGCCCGCGACCTGCTCTTCCCCATCTACGCCAGTCTCTTCACACCGGTCTGGCTGCGCCTGCTGGGCGCGAGGATCGGCAAGAACGTGGAGGCCTCCACTGTCCTGCTGATCCCGAAGATGACCACCGTGGGCGAAGGAGCCTTCCTGGCCGATGACACGATGGTGGCCTCCTATGAGCTCGACGGCGGCTGGTTGCGGATCGCCCCCGCGAAGATTGGCAAACGCTCCTTCCTGGGCAACTCCGGGATGACCGCGGCCGGCCGCAACGTTCCCAAAAACTCCCTCGTGGCCGTGCTCTCGGCCACTCCCGCGAAGGCGAAGGCCGGGACATCCTGGCTGGGCAGCCCGCCGGTCCGGCTCCGGCGGACCGCCATCGCCTCCGACGACACGAGGACGTACCAGCCGCCGCTGAGGCTGAAGATCGCCCGGGCGCTGTGGGAACTGTGCCGTTTTGTCCCCGTCGTGGCGACGGTCGCGATCGCCGCAGGGGTTCTCCTCGCCTTCGACTGGCTCGCCACGGTCTTCAATTACGGCATCGCGGCGCTCCTGGGCGGCGTCGTGATCCTGCTCGCCGGCGCCGCGGCAGCCGGCAGCGCCGTCGTGGCGAAATGGCTGCTGGTGGGGCGCATCCGGCCCGGCGAGCACCCGCTGTGGAGCTCCTTCATCTGGCGCAACGAGGTCGTGGATACCTTCATCGAAATGGTCAGTGCGCCCTGGTTCGCGCGCTCGGCCGCCGGGACCCCCGCCCTTGTCTGGTGGCTGCGGGCCCTCGGGGCACGGATCGGCGCCGGCACCTGGTGCGAGAGCTACTGGCTTCCCGAGGCGGATCTCGTCACCCTGGGCCGGAACTCCACGGTCAACCGCGGCTGCGTGGTCCAGACCCATCTCTTCCACGACCGCGTCATGAGCATCGACACTGTTACGCTCGATGACGGGGCAACGATGGGACCGCACGGAGTCATCCTCCCGCAGGCGCGGATTGGCAAGGGGGGCACCGTGGGCCCGGCATCCCTGGTCATGCGGGGTGAGACGGTGCCCGCCGCGAGCTACTGGATGGGGAATCCGGTGAGCCCGTGGGTCGGGCCGGCGGTGCCGGCCCCTAAGCCGAAGTAGCCCCGCGCTGTTCGTCCTGCACCTGCAATCCCGAAAGCCGGTTTGATGAGTTCGAGTCCCCTGAGTCCCGCTGCCCCGGCGGGCGCCGGCAGCGGCCTGCCCACCGACGATGCGGCGGGCTCCCCCGACCCCTACCTGCCGGGCCATGGCACGGATGCCTACCGGGTGACCCGCTATGAACTCGAGCTGGACTACAAGCTCAGTAGCAACCGCCTGAACGGACGCGCCGTGGTGCATGCCGTGACGCAACGCCCCACCTCGGCCATTGTGCTGGACCTGACCGGACTCCGGGCCACCAAGATCCAGCTCAGCGGGCGGAGGGTGCGGAAGTTCAGCCAGCGCGCCGACCAGCTCGTCGTCGTCCCCGATGCCGGCCTGCTGCCGGGTGAGGAATTCACCCTGGACATCCGCTACGAGGGCAACCCGACGCCCCGACGCGGGCTATGGGGCGAAGTGGGCTGGGAGGAACTGACCGACGGCGTCCTCGTGGCGGGCCAGCCCAACGGCGCACCGTCCTGGTTCCCCTGCAACGACCACCCGCTGGACAAGGCCAGTTACCGAATCTCGGTGACCACGGATGCGAACTACCGGGCCGTGTGCAACGGGATCCTGATCGCCCGCACCAGCCGGTCCAGCCGCGAGACCTGGGTCTACGAGCAGACGGAGCCCATGTCCACCTACCTCGCCACGGTCCAGATCGGCCGCTACGAGCTCCTGACCCTCAACCCCGTCACTGCGGCGGCGCAGGTGCCCCAGTACGCGGCCGTTCCGTCTGCGCTGGCCGACGCGGCCCGGGCGGGACTGGCGCGGCAGCCAGAGATGATGCGCACCTTCATCGACTGCTTTGGCCCGTATCCTTTCGCAGAGTACACGGTGGTGGTGGCGGGCGACGAGCTGGAAATCCCACTGGAGGCGCAGAGCCTGTCCATCTTCGGCCCCAACCATCTGGAGCCTGGCTGGGACTCCCAGCGGCTCATCGCCCACGAGTTGTCCCACCAGTGGTTTGGCAACTCGCTGACGGCGGCCTCGTGGAAGGACATTTGGCTGCACGAGGGATTTGCCTGCTATGCGGAATGGATCTGGTCCGAAGAGGCCGGGGTCATGACGGTGGCGCGCCGGGCCGCCAGCGCGTGGCGGAAACTCAGCGCCGGAAAGCAGGACCTGCTCGTGGGCGACCCCGGGCCGGAACTGATGTTCGATGACCGGGTGTACAAACGCGGCGCCCTGGCGCTGCATGCCCTGCGCCTGCGCTGCGGCGACCTGGCGTTCTTCTCCCTCCTGCACGAATGGGCCAGCCAGAACCGGCACGGCTCCGTCTCGACGCCGCAGTTCATCCTCACCGCGGACCACGCGACCGGCCTCGACACGGAGGCACTGCTGCACCCGTGGCTGTACCAGGAGGCCCTGCCGCCCCTGCCTCTCAGCGGCTAGGGACAACTTGGCGGATTGACCGCCCCGAATCAGCGTGCAGCCTGTCGTTCAGGCGCACTGGATCAGGAAGGATTCCGGGTGGGGCCCACCGGGGCCCGGTGGCCAGGGCGGATCCGCCAAGTCAGCCGGGGACCATTCGTGCCCCCGTATCGAGGTACCAGTGCGGGAAGGGGTCCGCGGGCAGTTCCAGGTTGGGGTCCCGGTCTGGGTCCGGGGGCAGGTCCAGGTTGGGATCCCGGTCTGGGTCCGCGGGCAGTTCCAGGTGGGGGTCCCGGTCTGGGTCCGGGGGCAGTTCCAGGTGGGGGTCCCGGTCTGGGTCCGGGGGCAGTTCCAGGTTGGGATCCCGGTCTGGGTCCGCGGGCAGTTCCAGGTGGGGATCCCGGTCTGGGTCCGCGGGCAGTTCCAGGTGGGGATCCCGGTCTGGGTCCGGGGGCAAATCCTGGCCCGGTCCGTCGTCCGCGGGCGGGCCTTGGTCTAGGCCGTCGCCGGCGGGCAGGAGGTGGGGTGGCCAGTCGGATGGTTCCCAGTCCTGTTGTTCGCTGGGATAGTTCCGGCCTGAGGGCGAGGTCCAGCCGGGCGGTTTGTTTTTGCTGGCCCCGGCCGGTGTCCAGGCGGAGCCGTGTTTCAGGCCGTGGTGCTTGCGGCACGGCTGGCCGAGGTTGGTGATCCCGGTGGTGCCTCCGTCGGCCCAGGCCAGCAGGTGGTCGGCCTCGTTGTCCAGGGACGGGTTGTTACAGCCCGGGAAGGGGCACCGGCCGTCGCGCAGCCGGAGCCATTGGCGCATCGCCTTCGGGATCCGGTAGCTGGTCCGGCCGATTTCCAGCGGGGCACCGTCCCGCGGGTCGGTCAGGACCCGGTGGAAGGACTCCGCGCCGTCGGCGACCAGCGCCCGGGCCATGGACGGCGGGATCGGCCCGTACCCGTCCAGCATCGCCGGTTCCTCACCGGCACCCAGGAGCGAGGGGACCGGGACGGTGATCAGGACCTGCGCCCGCGGGACCGGCACACCCGGGCACCCGCCCCCACAGGCACCCGCGCAGCCGCCCGCGGACGTACCGGTTCCGCCGCCGGCAGGAGCACTGCCGGCCGGGCCTCTCGAGGTCCCGGCGCAGGCGCAGGTGTTGGTGTTGTTGCCCAGCAGCCAGGTGGCGGCGATGTCGGCGCGGAGCTGGGTCAGGGTCCGGGGTNCGCCGTCGGCGACCAGCGCCCGGGCCATGGACGGCGGGATCGGCCCGTACCCGTCCAGCATCGCCGGTTCCTCACCGGCACCCAGGAGCGAGAGGACCGGGACGGTGATCAGGACCTGCGCCCGCGGGACCGGCACACCCGGGCACCCGCCGTTGCCATCGGCGTCGGTGCCGGTGCCCAGCAGCCAGGTGGCGGCGATGTCGGCGCGGAGCTGGGTCAGGGTCCGGGGCTCGGCCGGGCCCTGGAGGGCGCGGGCGGCGGCGGTGGTCCGTTCCCAGATCCCCGCGGCGGTGCCGGCCGGGAGGTAGGCGGAGAGCCAGGCCATCCCGTCCCGGTCCGGGGCGAATTCAACCCGCCGGTCCTTGGCGCTCCTGGTGTGGCGTTGTTCGATGCTGACCGGGTGGTGGCGTTCGCGCCAGGTGCGTGATTTCGTGCGGAACCGTCCCGGGACGAGTTCCCCGGCGGGGCAGCCGCGGGCCGGGTTGGGGACCCCGGGGTCCAGGAAATGCGCCTCCAGCGCGGCCGCCCCGGCCGCGTCCAGGTCAGTGGTTTCCTCCACCATGATCCGGGCGTGGGCCCAGGAGATCGACCCGGCCTGCAGCGCGTTCAGGGTCAGCGGCAGCGACGCCGTCAGCACCTGGCACTCACCCAGCAGGGTCCCGGCGGCGTGTTCACTGACGGTCAGGACACACGCGAGCTCCGCGACCAACGCCATCTCCTGGACGGTGCGGTCCCGCAGGGACGCCGCCGGGGACGCCAGGGCCCTCGTGGCCTCCGCGTAGTCCGCGGTCAGCCGCACCTTCAACGCCACGCTCCGGGCCTCCAGCCGCGCCAACTCCCCGAGCCCGTCCAGGCACGCATCCGCCAGATCCCGCAACGGATCAGCCCACAGCGGACCAGACCCGGCCTCCCGGGACGGACCGGCCTCCAGAAGCGGACCGGCATCCCCGGACGAATCAACGCGCGCCGGACCAGCGAGGCCCGCACCGGACGGACCAGCGAGGTCCGCCTGAGACTGATCAGCATTGCCTGCCGGGGCGCCGGTGAAGGCCGCAAGCGCAGCAACGGACGCGGCGACAGCCGCCAGGGCCTCCCTGCCCTCCGCACTCCACACCGTGCTTTCCAT
>NZ_JBVAYX010000017.1:0-71131 GCF_055412825.1 Pseudarthrobacter linnaei | reverse complement strand
CGGGCATTCGGAGGAAATAACTTGACCATAAAACGCTCCATCAATCAGAGCGTTGCTACGACCATATGACTTTGCCCCGCGTACAACATGACTTGCTGATTATTCTTTGGATGGACCTGGATTTGCGGCTGGTCCGGATTTTCCGCTCTGATACCTCTTCATGCAGGACAGCGGGGGGAACGGCATGACCTGGCAACTGATCCGGAGCTGATCATGAGCTCGCTGAGCCTGGCCAGTCGGCAGGCGGGGCCGGCCTCGAGGCGAGTTGCAGGAATCGGTGGGCTTTGCTGCCTCTGCCGTCCCACGAGTTAACCCGCCGCCGCAGCCATCATTTTTCCCGTCATCGCCGCATCCGGCTTCCGGGTATCCGGCGTAGCTTCTCTCGCTTTTGACGGTGGGAGCTGGCCACGTTGCCCTCAATCAGATCCGGACGATCTCTGCCTCCGCCGGCGTCAACGCGGCGGGGGCCTCGATCCAGAAGGCCGAAGCGAAGGCGCTGCGGGCCAGGAAGCGGGAAGAAGAACATGCGGCCGTCGCCTCGCAGGTGCCCGAACACAACGAGAGACCGGCCCGCCGCATAGGCTGACCGGTCTCTTCCAGGAGCTTTAGAGCGGCTGGATGTTTTCCGCCTGGGGCCCCTTGGGACCCTGGGTGACGTCGAACTGGACCTTCTGGTTCTCGTCCAGGGACTTGTAACCGCTGGAAGCGATTGCCGAATAGTGTGCGAACACGTCAGCGCTTCCGTCGTCGGGGGCGATGAATCCGAAGCCCTTTTCGGCGTTGAACCACTTGACAGTACCTGTAGCCATGCTGATGTCCTTCACGGGTCGCTGGTCGTTTCCGCTTCTCGGATTGCCGTCCCGGCCACTCACACGGCTGAGTTTATGTGGGCGGTCCGGCCACTGGCAAGAAATTCCGTCAGCGGCGGACAGAGAGCATCTTTGGGCTTGTGCTGAGCGCGTGCTCACCGTGCGACCGGGGCGAAGGCCCCTATGCGGCACGCCGGGACCGCTTAATGCGTTCAGGGAGCTGGTCGTGGACGCCACATTGGGGCGCACGGCCCTTTCGAGCACGGCTCACCGGAAAACAGCCCGCCGAATAGCCACCATTCCGTGTACGCGGAAAGGCTTAGCCAAGAAGGTCATTTTCCTGCTTCATGTAGTAGTCCACACCGCTGTAGCCGCCGTCAGTGACGATGGACGCACCCGTGATGAACGCTGCTTCCGGGCTTAGTAGAAAAGCGACGACCGAGGCTATGTCTCCAGGTGCTCCGTTTCGACCCAGCGGAGTCAAGCTTGCTGCTTCGTATGATTCGCTGATGATGCCGCTGTCGACCCAGCCCGGGGTCACAGCGTTGACCCGGATTCCTCTGGGCCCAAGAATGTTGGCGAGGCTCCGCGTGACGGAAAGAAGTGCCGCCTTGCTAGCTGAGTAGCCGATGCTTCTGAAGGACCCGATGTGAGCGTCCGTGCTGGCTATGTTCACGATGCTGCCGCCGGCGCCCATGTGTCGGCCGAGCTCCTGGGCGAGAATCAGGGGCGCTGTCACATTCACTTCGAGGGCTCGATCCCACGCACCCAGTGTGAATTCGTCAAATCGCTCCTTTTCGAGGATTCCGGCGTTGTTCACCAGCGCGTCGAAGGGAAATTCGGTCCGGATCCGGCGCGCGAAGTCCAGCAATGCGGATCGGTCCGTCATGTCGATCTGCCGCACTTCGACACCATGGGTGCGCGTCAACTCCATCGCTTCGTCGTGACCGGTGTTGAACGTGGCAATCACCTTCCAACCGTTCTCGGCCAAGTGCTCCGCAATCGACCGCCCTATCCCTCGGGCGCCGCCGGTAACCAGAACGAGACGTTCATTTGTCATCGCAACGACTCCATTTTTGTCTCGTCTTGACGCTCGGGATACTTCTTCGTCAGGGGCAGATCCTATCGAAGTCCAGGCGCCCGTGTAAGTGCTTTCTTGATGGTCAATCACCGGAAAATGCCATCCAGTACCCACCGTTGCAACTACCCGATGACGAGGCCTCAACGGCAATGTTCCACCACGAGCGGGTGCATCCCTGCCCGGATCAGGTCTGTGATGAAAAGCCTGGCGACCCACAGTCCTGCGCGGTCCGCCCAAGCGCCCGCAATGAGCAAGGGCCTGGCCCGGTTGCCGTCGCTGGGGGAGTCTTACAACTGCGTCAATTCTGTCCAACAGAGACTTGCCGCAACCTGTCGATGCGGGGTGCGGCAGTCTGGGGTAGGCCTCTGGTGGGGAGAATCGGGGGTGTGGACAGTGTCCACACTTTGGGTCACGGACTGGGCCGTATAGGTGCCGTACTGGCCCGTACTCGGCATGCTTCCGGGGGAGTCCAGTGTTTGCAAGGGCTGGAACCCGGTTCGAGTCCCACCTCGGGCACGTGTTTTCCCTGGTCAGGGGCTTTTGGGCCTCTGAGTGTGCACAATCTGTTCACTGTTGGCCCCTTCGGGGGCCCTCTTTGTTGGTGGCCGATGCCTCCTCTCGTGTTTGTGTAACGGTGACGCTGGTTATCTGTTCATGGCGGTGTGGGCCGCTAACTGCATGACAGGACGGTGGCTGGGTGAGCGTTGCTGGCTTAGCTGGTTTGCATTCATTGATGTCACGACTGTTCATGGCGGATTAGCCCAGTAAGTGCATGACTGCGTGCGTTTGCTGACGGGTTCTGCTGGGCTGGCAGGTTGCTCTGCCCCATTGTGTGGCTGAGCTTCGTACGATGCGATGGCGTGACTACGGTGGCCACACTCAGGCCAGGCTGGTGCCAATGGCTCCGGTGAAATAGGGGACGAGCCAGATGGCCCAGACGAGAAGTGAAAACTTGTGGAAGCGTTTCTTCTCGACATCGCTATTACGCAGCAACACGGTGACGGCCCAGCCCAAATGGATCACCATGAGCAGCAATGCTGCCGTCCCGGTGACGGCCATTACGGCATTGAGGCCCGCGCCGATTCCACCGGGCCCAACTTCGCTTGATGCCGCGAGTTGAGTCATCAGGTACGTTCCGCTGGCGTCGCAGATCAGGCCGAGTGCAAAGAATCCCGCATGCCACCACTTCAGAACGCGTTGGAGATGCTCCGACCATACGCCGATCGAGTAAAAGACCAGGGCTGAGGTGATGAGGATGATCGCAGGCAAGAGCATGTCTCGAGACTACGGGTGCAACGGTTTCTCAGGATCATCCAGAAGGTTGATGCCGTGGGCAGGTGCCGGCTATCTGGCTGGTACTCCACATCCGTTCATGGCCGGCGTGGTCGAGGACGACATAGGGCTGCTGTTGTTCGCCGCCTACCAACTGCCTGCAGGCGATTTGCAGCGTCGTGACAATACACGAGGCCTTATCGACGTCGATGTTGCTGCCGGAGCCGGTGACTGGAATGATTTCCAATCCGCTGCTGCAGGAAGCAGCATGGTCCGGATTCCGGAACAACTACGCGCAAGCGTCAGGGCCTTCACCTTGGGGTGCAGGGCCCCTTGCTGGCACATTTTTCTTCGGCCGCGGACTTTGGATTCGATTAGAAAAAATAAACTTGAACCTTCAAGTAAAACCGGATATGCTGATTTCATGACATCGACCCTCGATAGCCCTCCGGTTCTCTTCCTCAGCCATGGTGCGCCGCCGCTGGCTGATGACGCCACCTGGACCCGCGAACTCAATGAATGGTCCGGCACCTTCGATAAACCCAAAGACATTCTCATGGTGTCCGCGCACTGGGAAAACGCCCCGGTCACGCTCAGCGCCACCGGGCGCAACCCGGGCCTGGTCTATGACTTCGGCGGCTTCCCCCAGAAGTACTACGACGTCACCTACGACGCCCCGCAGGCCCCCGGGCTGGCCACCGAGGTGGAGAAGCTCGTGGCCGGTCATGGCCACCATGTCGAACGCGACGAGAACCGCGGCCTGGACCACGGCGCCTATGTCCCGCTCAAGGAGATGTTCCCGGACGCAGATGTACCGGTGGTGCAAATGTCCATGCCCACCCTTGATCCGCAGGGCCTGTTCGACCTGGGCAAGTCACTGGCACCGTTGCGCGACCGCGGCACACTGATCGTCGGTTCCGGGTTCACCACGCACAATCTGCGCTGGTTCAACCCCGCCGGCGGACCCGACAGCACACCGCCGTCGGTCTCCCGGGAATTCGATCAGTGGGCCGAGGAAGCAATGGCGCGCGGCGACGTCGACTCCATCCTGGACTTCCTCCACAAGGCCCCGGCAGCCCGCGAGGCGCACCCCCGCAGCGAACACTGGGCCCCGCTGTATGTCGCGCTCGGGGCAGCCTACGAGTCCGGCGACCTGCACGCCAAAACCGCCATCGACGGGTTCTGGTTCGGCCTGTCAAAGCGCTCGTGGACCCTGACCTAAGCCGCTCTGACACCACTCGCCGTTCTCGCACTGAGCGCGACCACCGTTGAACCCTGTGAACTGCCCGCTGCCGTGCCTGTGGCCGGACGGCCGTTCGTTCCATGCCGGCCGATCTTCGCGGTCCACGAGCCGCACTCCGGATCCCGGATTTTCCTGACCCAAGGAGCTGACCTTCGAATGAACACCACACTGCGCGACGTGCGCTCTCAAAGCTGGACCGCCGATGCGGTTCCCGATGCGGTCGCACTTTTTCTGCATGGCTTCGGCTCCAACGAGCACGACTTGGGCTCGCTGGGCTCCGCGCTAGGGTTGAACCTGCCGTGGGCATCCCTGCGGGCACCGATTGAGCTCGGCAACGGCGGCGCGGCATGGTTCTCTATCACCACGCCCGGAAACCCGGCGGCCGGGCCTGTGGAGAAAGCAACCGACGCTATCTGGGCCTGGGTCGAGGCAAACGTGGACCCCGGCACCCGCATCGTGCCTATCGGGTTCTCGCAGGGAGGGCTCATGGCCAGCCAGCTGCTGCGGGTGCGGCCTGAACGGGTGCTGGCCCCCGTAGTGCTGGGCGGCTTCGTGCTGGGCGCACCGCAGCCAGGCGACGAGACACTGCGCGGCGGCCGGCCGCCCCTGTTCTGGGGCCGAGGCTCAGACGACAGGGTCATCGCCCCCGCGGCGATTACCCGCAGCAGCGAGTACCTCCCGCAGCACACCTCGCTGATTGAGCGGGTGTATTCAGGGCTGGCACACGGCATCAACGCACCCATGCTCGACGACGTACGCGACTTCCTCGCCATTGAGGTCGGTTCTCAAGCGGTAGCACGCGCATGAGCGCCACTATCCCGTTTGAGATCGGCATTTTCACCTTTGGCGAGCTCACCCGCAACGCCGAGGGGAAGCCGATGGATGCAGGTGCGCGCATCCGCGACATCCTTGAATGGGCGAGGGTGGCCGACGAGGCGGGGCTGGACGTCTTTGGTGTCGGCGAGCACCACCGGGAGGACTTCGCGGTCTCCTCACCCCCGGTCCTGCTGGCCGCAGCGGCCGCGCAGACCAAGAGAATCCGCCTGACCAGCACCGTCACGGTCCTCTCGAG
Organism: Pseudarthrobacter linnaei; assembly: GCF_055412825.1. Taxonomy (NCBI): domain Bacteria; kingdom Bacillati; phylum Actinomycetota; class Actinomycetes; order Micrococcales; family Micrococcaceae; genus Pseudarthrobacter; species Pseudarthrobacter linnaei. Next base: position 65,654 of record NZ_JBVAYX010000017.1, on the reverse strand, counting down.
TGCCGATCCGGTCCGGGTCTTCGAGGACTTCACAACGCTGGATCTCATCAGCGCCGGACGCGCCGAAATCACCGCCGGACGCGGCGCCTACCTGGCAGACCAGGGTCTTATTCGTGAAGGACAACTTGGTAAAGAACAGTCTTGTAGTGGGTTTCGGAAACGGGACGGAGGCGACATATCAGACGGGCGACGCCGTCACCATCCGCCGCGCGTTGGCGTATGTCCCTTGCGGGCATCGTCGGGCATTGCCATTTCGGCCCGCAGGCCCAGGAGCCGGAAGGGGCGGCCCGCTTCGATTCCGGCGGCGAGATCCAGGGCCCGCGCGAGTATTTCGTTCCGGTCGAATGTCTCGGGAATCTTCCGCGCGTGGGTCGAGGTGTCGAACGGCGCGTACCGGACCTTGAGGGTGAGCCCAACCACGGGCCGGCCTCCGGCGACAACATCCTCAAGGGCACGCTCTTTACGGCGTCCACGTGGGCGGGCTCGGTCACGCAAGCTCCGGCCGCCGGAGCACTTCGACGGCCGCGATGACTGGTCGAGATCGACGCGCAGCGCCCACAAGATTCCGCTCACGCCACCAGTCTGCCCTAGACATTCCTGGCCAGCACCGGCTCTCCACCGAGCTTGGCCGCGCAGCTGCCGCTTCCTGATCTTTGCTGAGTGTTTTGCGGCATTGGTTGCCCGGCGGCAGGCACCTTCGGGAGCAAGTCCTTCTGCCACGAGGTCGGCGAGTTTGGCCAGGGCGATCTCGCGATTGCGCAGTTGAGAACGCCGCTCGGAGGCTGCCACGGGGACTACCCCTGCGATGAGACGTCGGCCGAGACATAGCATTTACCGACTTTGCTGGGGGCATTCGCAATGGACCGATCGTTACGCCCAGCAACGGTTCGGTGCCAATCGCCCCAGCTGAGATCCCACAGCCCCGGAGGGCGCGACACTTAAGGGGACCATTGTCGGCACCTGGAGGGTCACGTGAGCAGATCAAAATCGTCGGGCGTTGTGGTTTCCGCGGCATTTCTATTCGCCTGGTCGCTTTCGGGGTGCGGTCAGCAGGCAGCGCCGCCGGCAGCGGGCACTGCGAGCGGACCCGTCGCCTCAGTCACGACAACCGCAGCACCGCGCCAAGGGCCCTCGTCGGGTGGGACATCGAGCGCTACTGGTGACCCCGCGGCGTCGGCGGCCTGGACAAAATACGCGACGGCGGACGGCCAGCTGACATTCGAATTGCCCGCCGCGTGGAGCGTCAGGGATCCCGCCGGTGAGCTGGCTGAGGGTGGTGGCACATTCGCGGAGGTGACTAACCAGGCGGGGAAGCCATTGGCTACTCTCCGGACCAACATGGCCACGGGTTCCACCTGCACGGAGCGGTACCCGTACTCCATCCTGGACTCGCAGGAGTTGGCGGCGCTGACGCAGAACGGTGCGGCACCCCGGTACGTGTTCGAGACCCGTGGCAACGCCGAGGATCCCGGGCCAGCAGATACGCCGGGAGCTGCCTACGGCATCGTGACCGGCCCGGTACCATCGGGGGATTCTGCGTGCTATGTGTTCCACTTCTTCATCTGGCCGCCCAACTCTGCCATGTTCGGGGCGTTCTACGATCCCGCCAACAACGTGACGCCTGGAGATGCAACCCTGCCGTATCTGGAGAAGGCGAAAAAGTACGCGGAGACTCCCGAGTACCGGGATATCAGGAGGATGATCACCTCGCTTCGGCCGACGAGTTAGCCGAGCAAGAATCGGCTTAGCTGCCAGACCCTGCCACCCTCGCCTGCGGTGCCGGTGGCGACCACTGCGATGTTGACAATGCCGGGCCCACATTGGCGCTGGCAGAGGTGCTGGAGGTGAATGCACCGTAGGTGCCAAGTCGTGCTAAGCCGGCTGCGGTGCCGATAAGTGCCATCTGACGTTTCGCGCCCGCTGCCGCCCCCGGGTGTGGTTTTCACCGTCTTTGCTGACGGAATCAGAGCCCTCACACTTGCCCCCGCGACGGTGCGCCGGTGATCGATCCGGGCCTAGCCCCGCTCCTGGGCCGACCATCGTGTGCCACAGGCCACAAAGGCCACAAAGGCCAGTTTGCCTTTCACAGTAGGGGTCAGGGTCGGCCGCGTTAGCTTGTGCCTTTAAGGTGTGGCTGTCCATGACGTCCTGCGTGGACGCCCGGCTGCCAGGCTCTGCAGGCTTGCCGCGACGCCTTTCGCGCACCAACTGGGCGTGCAGAGTGGCGCGGGCCGAAACACCCGGATTGGTCATCCCAAGCTTAAGCAATGGCGCACCGCAGAGCCTTGGGTACCCCACTTCTGCGGGGGCAGCCAGTGAGTGGCGGTCATGCCGCTACGCGCCCGTTTGCCTATGAGATGTTCGGAAAGGAGGAACGAACAGCTATGACCCATGTTGACTCCCTGACTGTGAAATGCCACCTCGGCGGTTTTCTGATAGCAGTCCTCCCCGACGCTTCGGAGAACATTGAGCCAGAGCGGAGCCACATCATTTACAGCGTGAAATTGTCGCGGCCGGCACTGTCACGGCAGAGTTCTTGGCCCGGCAACAAATTGGGCAAAAATGAGGGTGTGCACAATGTGCACACCTTGGGCTTCGGACCGGGTCGTACTGGTGCCGGACTGGGCCGGATTGCGGAGGTTGGCGGGGGAGTGGCGGGAATTCAAGGGCTGGAACCCGGTTCGAGTCCCACCTCGGGCACAGTGTTTCCTCAGGTCAGGGGCTTTTGAGTGTTTTTTCGTGTGCACATTGTGCACACTCTCGCCTCTGATCTGATGTTCCGGGTGTGTGGTGTCCCGGATACGGCCTATTCGGTTGTGTTGGGGAGCGGCTCTCTACGGCGGACCGGGTACCGTCCCGTGGGGCCTCTTATGGGTTTTCATACTCGGTCGTCCTTCCGTTGGCTTTTCGCATTCACCACTTCATGGCGGCTAGGGCCGCTCACAACATGATTTGCTGATCGTTCTTTAGATCTGGCCAGGGTTGCGGCTGGTCCGGAATCGCCGCCCTGATACCCGTTCATGCAGGAATGCGGGGGGAACAGCATGACGTGGCAACTGATCCGGAGCTGTTCATGAGCTCGCTGAGCTGACGGGGCTTACATCAGTAGTACTTCTCAAACGAGCTAGTCCGCCATCGGGATCGCTGTCTGGCTCCTTCTTGGCCCGTGGAATTGGATGCAGACGGCGCCACCACCCCTTGTCTCCGGGGCTTTTCAAACGCTCATAGTGGATTTTCTGTCACAAGATATCCGGCGGGCTGCAGCAATTGCGAGCACTGGCAAGGAGACCGCTGCCGTCCTGGCATGTTGGTGATCGCCGCGGTGGACAGACTTTGGTTTTCCATCTCTGCCTTTTGGCGGTCTCGGCATCGCGGCGTCGAGTGCGCTGATGACGTGGGAGTGATTGTCGTTCCGCTCTGCATCGGCCGATCCGAATGGCTGGGGGCCCCGGCCGTGTTGACGAGGAAGTCGCTGATGTCCCACGTTCTGCGGCTCACGTTGTTCTTGACTCGGGAACACACCGGTCCACTACGGCGAAATCGTCGTTTCCATCTCCTCCGAGTCCGCCAAACCCGGCATGCGGGCCAACATCGACGAATTCACCGAAACCCCCTCCGACGCCATGGTCGCCGTCGGCGGGGCTGCCAGAGGCAAGGCCATCATCGTCCTTTACCCGGCAGAACCGCCTATGATCATGTGCGATACCGTCCTGTGCCTGGTAGACAGGCTCACCAACGCCGAACAGGACCGTGTCGCCGCCGCCATCAGGGATCGCGTCACCGAAGTCGCTGGCCACGTCCCCGGCTATCGCCTCAAGGAGGCCGTGTAGTTCCAGGACGACGGCTCCGAGGTCAGCGGACTCATCCCCGAAGGCCGGGGAACAGGGGAGTACACGAGGGGCAGCGTCTTCCTCGAAGTCGAAGGCGCCGCCCATTACCTCCCGGAATACGCCGGAAATCTGGAGATCATGACCTCCGCCGCGCTCGGCGTCGCCCAACGGCTGGTCACCACCAAACAGGAAGTAGCATCATGAGCCAGACACCAACCCGAGTCTTCATCCGGGATGTCGCCCCCTGCGAGATGGAACGCATGCCGTTCGCCTTGATTAACCCCGCACCGGGAAGGTCCCCGGGCTGTCCATCTGTGGCACAGACCTAAACGTAGAATCGGGCGAGGAACTCGGCCGCGACGGCGGGACGCTCCTGGCCTTCGATCTCGATCGTGTTGGCTACCTTGATCTGGGCGCCGCCCTCGACCTCGGTGACCTCTGCGATAGTGGCCCGCATCCGGATGCGCGAGCCCACCTTGACCGGGGCGGTGAAGCGGACCTTGTCGAGGCCATAGTTGACTTTGGTGGCAACGCCGTTGACGTCGAACAGCTCGCCCCAGAAAGGGATGATGAGCGAGAGGGTAAGGAAGCCGTGGGCGATCGGGGCGCCGAAGGGTCCACCCTTGGCGCGTTCCGGGTCCACATGGATCCACTGGTCGTCCCCGGTGGCGTCCGCAAATTTGTTGACCTGTTCCTGGCTGATTTCGCGGTATTCAGTGACTCCGAGATCAGTGCCGGCGAGGGTGAGCAGATGGTCGAAATCGACGACGAGACTGGGCATAATGTCCTTCTGCGGTTGGATAGGGGAGTTCTTGTTGCCTTCGACACACCAAGCTGCGACGTCGATGGCGAGCTCGAAGCGACCTGGTGAGCAGCGGCGGCCACATCAGCCGATCTTTGCCGGGTGCTCGGTCTTCAGCTCTTCCGGAGCGGGAGGAAGTCCTCTCCGACACTTTGTAGCTTGTCGCCGAAAAGCGTGCCGAAGTCCTCCATCAGGTCCTGGTAGCCCCAGCCGCCTTCGCGGTACTCGGTGACGGCGGCCTCGGGGTGGGTCCAGAGCTGGAGCCGGTCACCGCCGGCTCCGATGGCCTGTCCGGTAATGCCGGCCGCCAAGTCTGAAGCAAGGAAGGCGATGAGTCCGGAGACATCGTTGGCGGTCCCAAAGCCCAGCTCGTGGCGGAAGAAGGAGGGCATGGTCTCGCCGCGTTCGTCCGCTTCGAGGGCTTTTTGGAAATACGGGACGGTCTTTGTCATGGCCGTGGCGGCGACGGGGATGACGGCGTTGGCGGTGACGCCGGCCTTCGTCATTTCCAGCGCCCAGGTGCGGACCATACCGACGATCCCGGCCTTTGCGGCGGCATAGTTGGTCTGGCCGAAGTTGCCTCGCTGGCCGGTGGGGGAGCCGATGGTGATGATGCGGCCGGCGATGCCGTTCTCCTTGAAGTAGCCGAACGCTTCGCGGACACAGGTGAAGGTGCCGCGCAGGTGGACGTTAATCACGGCGTCGAAGTCATCGTCGGTCATCTTCAGCAGGCTCTTGTCCCGCAGGATACCGGCGTTGGTGACCAGGATGTCGAGCCGGCCGAAGGCCTCCACGGCTGTCTGTACGAGCAGCCGGGCGGATTCGGTGCTGCCCACCGGTGCGACGACACCGACAGCACGGCCGCCGTCGCCCTGGACGGTCCGGACGGCGTCAGCCACCGACTCGGCGGCTGGGCCATTGATGACGACGGCGGCGCCCTGCCGGGCGAGCTCCCGGGCATAGGCAAGGCCGAGGCCTCGTCCGCTTCCGGTTACGATCGCTACTTTTCCTGACAGGTTCATGGTTAGCTCTCTAGTCGGGGGCGTCCAGACCAGCTGATACTGGAGCCACTACTTTTCGGTTGCGTTGCAGGTCCGTCGTCTGTTGGCTTCTCCGGGGCCAAAGGCTATGCGACGCGCGCTCCGGAGGCCAGCTGGACGGCGACGTCGACGATCATGTCTTCCTGACCGCCGACGTAGCCGGCCCGGCCGATTTCCTCGAGGATCTGCCAGGCCGGTACGCCGTAGCGTTCGGCCGCACGCTCGGCGTGGATGAGGAAGGATGAGTACACCCCGGCATAGCCCTGAATGATGGAGGCGCGGTCCATGATGGGCATGCGGGTGATGATGGGCTTGACGACGTCATCTGCCGCGGCCATGACGCCGTGCACGTCAACACCGGTGTGGATGTTGAGGCGTTCGAAGGCTGCTGCCAGGACCTCTGTGGGGGAGTTGCCGGCGCCGGCACCGAGGGCCAGAAGGGTCCCGTCGATTTGCTTGGCGCCTGCGCGGGCGGCGAAGACGGAGTTCGCGACGCCGAAGCTGAGGTTCTGGTGGCCGTGGAACCCGACCTGGGCGTCGTTGCCGAGCTCGGCGACGAGGGCGGAGACGCGGTCCGAGACGTCTTCGAGGATGAGAGCTCCGGCGGAGTCCACGACGTAGACACACTGGCAGCCGGCGTCGGCCATGAACCGGGCCTGCTCCGCGAGCTTTTCCGGGCTGGCGCGGTGCGAGAGCATGAGGAACCCTACGGTTTCCATGCCGAGCTTGCGGGCGTGCTGGAAGTGCTGGATGGAGACATCGGCTTCGGTGCAGTGGGTGGCGATGCGGGCCACCGATGCGCCGGCCTCGTGGGCCTGGTTCAGGTCGTGGATGGTGCCCAGGCCCGGGAGCAGGAGCACGGCGATTTTCGCGTTCTTGGCTTCGTCGACGGCGGCGCGGACCAGGTCCAGTTCCGGGGTGAGGGAGAAGCCGTAGTTGAAGGAGGAACCGCCAAGGCCATCACCATGGGTTACCTCGATCACTTCGACCTTGGCGTCATCAAGGGCACGGACGACGGAGCGGACGTGCGCTTCGGTGAACTTGTGGCTCATGGCGTGCGAGCCGTCGCGCAGCGTGGTGTCGGTCAGCCGGACGCTGAGGTTCTGGGTCTCGGTCATGGTTAAGCTCCTACGAGGGTGGAGGGAAGGGTGGCGTCCATGCGCTCGGCCAGCAGGTCCGCTGTCCGGGTGGCGGCGGCGGTGATGATGTCCAGGTTGCCGGCGTACTCGGGCAGGTAGTCGGCTGCGCCCTTGACCTGGATCCAGATGCCGACCCGGCCGTTGCCGGCCCAGTCCTCGCGGGCGGCGTCGAACTGGGGCTCGACGCGCAGCGAGTAGCCGGGGACGTAGTCCTGGATCTTCACGACGGCCTCGTCGATGGCGGCACGGATTCTGTCCTGCAGCTCGCCGGGTTCGGCGGCTGCGGCGGGGATGGCGCAGTACACGGTGTTGCGCATGATCATGGGCGGTTCCACCGGGTTGATGATGATGATGGCCTTGCCCCGCTTGGCACCACCGACGACTTCCAGGGCTTTGGCCGTGGTCTCGGTGAATTCGTCGACGTTCGCGCGGGTGCCCGGGCCGGCGGACTTGGAAGCGATGGACGCGACGATCTCGGCGTAATCGACCGGGACCACGGAGGAGACCGCGGCGACGATCGGAGTGGTGGCCTGTCCGGCACAGGTGATCATGTTGACGTTCAGGACATCCTGCAGGGAGTCCAGGTTCACCACCGGGCACAGGTAGGGGCCGACAGCGGCAGGGGTCAGGTCGATCGCGTGGATCCCGGAGGCCTTGTACTTAGGGGCATTGGCCTCATGGGCTTTAGCGGAGGTGCACTCGAACACGAAGTCCGGCAGCTCGTCCTGGGCCAGGAGCCAGTCCACACCCTCCGCGGAGGTGGTGATACCCAGCCGGGCGGCGCGGGCGAGCCCGTCGGAGGCCGGATCAACGCCGATCATGTACTTGACTTCGATGTTCTTGCTGCGGCGCATCAGCTTAAACATCAGGTCGGTGCCGATGTTTCCTGAGCCGACGATGGCTGCTGTTTTCTTTGCCATGGTGGGTGTCCTTACTTAGTGAAGTGGATGGTCAGTGAGCCCAGCGGGCCGAAGTCCGCGACGGCGGTGCTTCCGGCGTTCACGGGCTCGGCCTTGGTGAAGGAACCTGGGAGAATCAGCTGGCCGGCTTCCAGTGCAACGCCTTCTTCGCCGAGGACGTTGGCCAGCCAGGCCAGCGGCGCCACGGGGTTGCCCATGACGTCAGCGCCCGAGCCGGAACCGGTGACCTCGCCATCGATCACCAGCGAGCAGCTGACGTCCAGCAGAGCCGTGGGATCGAGGTCGAGCGGGGTTGCGCCGACGGCGATGGCGCCGCAGGAGGCGTTGTCCGCGACCGTATCCACGAGCTTGATGTCCCAGTTTGCGATGCGGGAATCGATGATCTCGATCGCCGGGTAGATAGCACCGATGGCCGCAGCGGCCTGCTCCAGTGTGACGCCCGGGCCCTGCAGGGAGTGTTTCAAAACAAAGCCGAACTCCGGCTCCACCTTCGGCGAGATGAATGCCGACGCAGAAATGACGGCGCCGTCACAGTGGACCATGTCCTCGAAGAAGAACCCGAAGTCCGGCGAATCAACGCCGAGCTGTTTCTGCATGGCCAGCGAGGTCAGGCCCACCTTGCGGCCGGCCAGCACCCGCCCGGCCGCCAGATGGTGTTCCAGCTGCACGGTCTGGACATAGTAGGAATCGGCCAGGGTCAGGCCGTTGAACCGGTCCCGAAGCGGGGCTACGGGTACGAGCGACGCGGTGGCTTCCAGCAACTCGGCAGCGAACTGGTCCATGGCATCGGTGCGGGAAGGTTGTGTCGGGGACATCATTACTTCAGCACCGCCGTCGTCACGCCGAACCCGGCGATGTATTCCTTGATCGGCTGGTAGAACTCGTAGGTGACGTCGTATTCGCCGCAGGCGCGGAGGGCGGAATAGGCGGCCACCCAGGTGCGGACCTCGTGGGAGGAGTGGCCGGCCAGACGGGTCATTTCTTCCGGGTCGTAGGCGTCGAAACGCGTGACATCGCCGGACTTGCAGATTTCAAGGAACGCACGGTCCCACTCGGGATTGAGTTCCATGATGTCCGCCTCGCCCCGGGCGAAGGCCTCCGCCGTGGCGATGGTGCGTGCCTGGCGTGCAGCGCGTGCCTCCGGGGTGGGGTGGCGTCCGTCGGTGAGGAGCTGGCGCTGTTCCTCGGTGGCCGTAGCGATCTGCGGGACGGGCGGATCGTGGGAGAGCCCGCCGGAACCGATGAACAGCACTTTTTTGTCCGAATTCTTGAAGTACTCGCCGATGGCCGTGCCGAACTGGCGGACGCGGCGCACCTTGGAGAAGGGCGGGGCCACGGAGTTGATGAAGACCGGGATGACAGGCTTGGCGGCTGCGTTGCCGTAGTAGAGGATCTCCATGGGTTGGACGGCTCCGTGGTCCACCTCCATCCTGCGGGAGATGGCAGTGTCGATGTCGTGGTCGATGACGTATTGGGCCAGATCTTCGGCGATTGCGGTTGGGACGTCCAGCTTCCCGGCAAAGGAGTCGTAGTCGCCGGTGCCGTGGGCTTCGTAGCCAATGCAGAACGGGGGCATCAGGTCATAGAAGAACCCGTTGTAGTGGTCGGGGCCGAAGTTGACGACCAAGTCCGGATCGAAATCCTTCACGAAGGCCCGGACCTGGTCGAAGGCGGACTCGACCGCTGCCTTGACCTCGGCCGGAGGGTTGGTGTGTTCGAGCAAAGGGCTGTGTGACATGCACACCAGTGCCTGGGTCATGGGGGTCTCCTACTTGATGGGCGGCGGGCGGCGGGCGGCTAGCCGGGTGATGCTTGCTGACTTCCATTCCAATCCCAGGGCACCCGGTCGGTCAGGTCCGTGTTCCGTACGGCGGGACAGAAGAAGTCGGGATACTACTTGTTGCCCACCGCGCGCTCTTTGATGGCGTACGTGAAGGTGGAATGAAGCAGCTGCTTGCCGTCGGCGTCGGCCACCGAGACTTCGGCCACGGCCACCGTGTTGCCGCCGCGCAGGATGCGGGCGGTGGCGATGGCGGGCGAGGCCTTCGAATTGGACATGAAGTTGATGTTCGACTGCACGGCCAGCGGAAATTGCCCGCTGCCGGCGTAGGTCTGCATGGCAAGGAACGTGCCGGTAATGTCTGCTGCCCCGAAGAGCGCGGCGGCGGAAAACATGCCCGAGGCCTGGGCGTACGCGTCCTGCAGCGGCATGGACATGCTGACGGTGGAGTCCGTCACGGCGTGCGGTTCAAGGGCAAGTGTTGCTGCGATGTCATCGAAGCCGCGCTTTGCGGCGAACTTCTCAACGAACGCGCTGAATTCCTCAAGGGAGGAGGGGTGAGCCATCTGATCGCTCCTGGAGTTTCGTGCGGAAGGGTCATAGTCAGGCTAACGACGCCGGCACCCGCCCGGGTAGGGCGGGTGCCGGTGTGCGGAACGCGGGTGTTTTACAGACTGGCGCCCTGCTCCTGGACTTCACGGTCGGCCGTTGCCTCACGGTCAGCTGTGGCTGCGCGACGTGTCTTGCCCCGGGTCTCCTTGGAGAGGAATACCGAGAGAGCGGCGATGGCGATCAGCACGATGAAGTACCAGGCGATGTTGCTGGTCTTGCCGCCGTTGGGCAGACCCATGAGCATGGTGGCCATGAGCGGGGCGGTGCCGGCGCCGATGACGGAACCCAGCTGGAAGGTCAGGGACACGCCGGTGTAGCGGTCCTGCGTTTCGAACTTCTCTGCCAGGAAGGCGCCGATGGGTCCGTACATCGAGGCCTGGATGATCGGATTGCCCACAATGAAGGCAAGGGCGATCAGCCAGAAGTTGCCGGAGTTCAGCAGGGCGAACATGGGGAACACCAGGAGCACGGAGACCGCTGCGCCGGCGAGCATGACCGGCCGCCGGCCGAATTTGTCCGAGAGCCAGGCGAAGAACGGGATGGCGAAAATGTGCAGGACTGACGAGACCGTCAGCATCATCAGTGCGTCCTGGCGGGAAACCACGCCCTGCGCTGCGACATAGGGCACAGCCCAGATGGCGAGAAGGGCCTGCATGAAGAGCGGACCGGCTACTGCCAGGGTGCCGTAGAGTGCGGACAGCGGGTACTTCTTCAGCACTCTCAGGATCGGGACGCCGGTGTGTACTTCGCCGGCGGCGCGGGCCCTTTCAAAGTCGGGGGATTCGGTGACCTTGTACCGCAGGTACAGGCCGATGATCACGAGGGTGGCGGAGAGCAGGAACGGGACGCGCCAGCCCCATGTGAGGAACTGTTCGTCCGGCAATCCTGCGAACAGGCCCAGGATCAGGGTTGCGAACACAGAGCCCGTGGGGCCGCCGGTTACAGCGATGGACGCGGCGAAGCCGCGGTTCTTCTCCTTGACGTGCTCGGCGGCCATGAGGGTTGCGCCGGCCCACTCGCCGCCCACCGCGAGGCCCTGGATAACGCGGAGCAGGACCAGGATCAGCGGGGCGGCGATACCGATGGTCTGGTAGGTGGGCATGAGTCCGATCGCCACGGACACGATGCCCATCATCATCAGCGTGATGAAGAGCATGTTCTTGCGGCCGTACTTGTCACCGAAGTGGCCGAAGAGGATTCCGCCCACCGGGCGGGAGACGTAACCGGCCAGCAGGATGACAAAGGAAAGGGACGTGCCCAGCACCGGATCCATGCCGGCAGGGAAGAACAGTTTGGGGAAGACCAGGCCGGCGGCTGCGCCGTACAGCAGGAAATCGTAGTACTCCACTGTAGAGCCGAGGAAGCTGGACACCAGCGCGCGGCGGGTGTCCTTCCTGGCGGATGGTGCCGTGCCTGCGGCGTGAGGGGATTGCGTCATTGCATGCTCCAAAGGGGTGTGGGTGCGTCGGGAGATGGACGAAGGTCTCCATGAGACTGTCCTTCACAGCGCGTGTGACCAATGACACGTTCCGTACCGCGGAACGGTTTCGTTCCCGGACCGGGCGTCTTCAGGGATCGTTCTGTGACAATGAGGCACTTCGCAGTCCACGAAAGGAACCGCATGTCAGGGAAATCAGATGTTGTCCTCACGGAGCGCCGCGGCCCGGTGCTGGTGGTGACAATCAACCGGCCTGACGTCCTCAACGTCATTGACACCGAGACGGCCACGGCACTGGGCGAAGCCCTGGAATCGGCCGCCGACCCCGGCGTCAGGGCAGTGATCCTCACGGGAGCCGGGGAACGGGCTTTCTGCGCCGGCGCGGATATGAACGCCCTGGCCCGCGGTGAGCTTCTGCGTTCCACCGCCTCCCGGGGACACGAATGGGGTTTCGCCGGAGTTGTTCGCCATGAAGTCTCCGTCCCTGTCATCGCGGCGGTCAACGGCGCGTGCCTGGGAGGCGGAATGGAGCTGGTGCTGGCGGCCGACCTGGCGGTCGCGGCGCCACGCGCCAGGTTTGGCCTTCCCGAAGGCAAGATCGGCGTCTATGCCGGCGGCGGAGGGGCGTTCAGGCTCCCGGCCCAGATCCCCGCAAAAGTGGCCATGGAGATCCTGCTGACGGGACGCATGGTGGAGGCTGACGAGGCCGCCCGCTGGGGACTGGTCAACGCTGTGGCCGAGGACCCTGTGGCCGCGGCCATGGAACTGGCCCTGCGGGTGGCCGCCTGCGCGCCCTTGAGCGTGGCCGCCACCAAACGGATCGCACGGGGCATCGATTCCGGACCGGACGGTTCCCTGCTGAGGCAGGGCGAGGACCTGCACTGGCAACGCAGCGACGCCGCGGGACCGGGCGTCCTGGGGTCGGCCGACTGCGCTGAAGGAGTGGCCGCCTTCAGGGCCCGGCGGGCGCCGGTCTGGAGCGGAATCTAGGCCTGCCCCGGCGATTGACAGACCATAGTGTTCCGACGTTCGGCACAGCGGGTGGCGGCAGCGCCCGGCCGAGGTGTCTGATGAGACACAGGAACACCAGCACCCCGACTTGAATGGAGGGTCCAGCACATGACCACCACGGACTCCTGCCCCTCACAGGCCCATCCCGCCATCGGCAGGATGCCCCGGCCCGAGGCAATGACCACTAATATCGACGTCTCCACGCTCGTTGATTCAGACGGCGGACTGATCGACCGGTCCATCTACTCGCATCCCGGCATCTACCAGCAGGAGCTGCGCCGGGTCTTCGCGCGCAGCTGGCTCTTCCTGGCCCATACCAGCCAGTTCAACAAGCCCGGGGACTTCTTCACGACATTCATGGGGGAGGACCCCGTCATTGTCACGATGGACAAGGGCAGGAACATCAAGGCCTACCTTAACGCGTGCCGCCACCGCGGGGTAAGGCTCTGCCGCGCCGACGCCGGCGCAACGAAAATGTTCACCTGCTCGTACCACGGCTGGTCCTTCGACCTCGCCGGAGCCCTGCAGTCCGTGCCCAACGAGAAGGCCTATCCCGAGGACTTTGAAAAGAAGGACTGGGGCCTTATCGAGGTTCCGAATGTGGCCTCCTACAAGGGGCTGATCTTCGGCAACTGGGACGCCAACGCCGAGCCGCTGGAGGAAACGCTTGGCGACATGCGCTACTACATGGACGCCATGTTGGACCGCGACCCCGAAGGCACCGAAGTCATCGGCGGAGTCATGAAGTGGGAGCTGGAGGGAAACTGGAAGCTGGCGGCCGAGCAGTTCGCCACAGACTGGTACCACGTGAACATGTCCCACGCCTCCGCGCTGATGGTCATGTCCCCGACGGGCCGCGGGCCCAGGTCCGACATCGCTGAAACACCGGGCCGTCAGTTCCTCTCCCCGAACGGCCACGGTGCGGGGTTCCCCACCCACCCCAAGTCGCGTTTCGACGCCCGCGCCGTCCATGAGTACTACGACTACCCCGCCCTTCGGGAGCGGCTGGGTGACGCGGCCGTTGAGGGCCCGATGACCACCGGGCACGCCACCGTCTTTCCGAACTTCTCCTACCTGCCCGTCAACGGCTCCATCCGGGTCTGGCACCCCAAGGGGCCCAACAAGATTGAAGTCTGGGCCTGGATCCTGGTGGACAAGTCCATGCCGGATGACGTGAAGGATGCGCAACGTCTCTACAACCTGCGCACCTTTGGCCCCTCCGGCATCTTTGAAGCCGACGACGGTGAGAATTGGTCGGAAATCCAGGCCATCTCAGGTGGCTTCGTCACCAACCAGGTTCCGCTCAACTTCCAGATGGGAATTGGAAGCGAGAGGGACGACGGCACCTACCCCGGACAGACGAGCGAGCTGTATTCAGACGCCGCCGGACGCAGCTTCTACCGCCATTGGGCCAGCGTGATGAACGAACCCGCGTGGCATGAGAACACCCCCAAGACCACCACCCCAGGAGATACCCCGTGAGCGAATCCATCAACATCGGAACTGTCGAGGACATCGACGAGGGTGAAGCAAAAGTCATCTCCGCCGAAGAAAACGGCACCGGCGAAGACATTGCGGTCTTCCACGCCGAGGACGGCAACTTCTACGCGCTGAACGACAACTGCACGCACGAGACCGCTTCCCTGGCCGATGGCTGGATTGAAGGTACCGAGGTCGAATGCCCCGTCCACTCAGCCAAGTTCTGCCTCAAGTCCGGGACAGCACTGTGTATGCCTGCCACCATCGCGGCACGCACCCACAAGGTGGAGGTCCAAGGCGGCCGCGTCATGCTGTTCCCCAACGTCAGCGCAGCGGTGTAATGGCACCCTCCAACGACGCGAAGCCGCTGAATTCCATCACTATTGTGGGCGGCGGCATGTCCGGGTTCTCCGTGGCCAAGGAGCTCCGTAGCCGCGGTTTCAGGGGCGAGCTGACACTTATCGACCCTGCCGGCATCCCCTACGACCGCCCGCCGCTCAGCAAGGATTACCTGCTCGGCTCGCGGAGCGCGCAGGACATCCAGCTCGCGGCAGCGGACTGGTTTGCCGAACATGAGGTGGCCGTGGTCACAGGTCGTGCCGTGGCCTTGCGGCCTGACGAGGCCACGGTAGTTCTCGATGACGGGCGGCAGATCGCCGGCGACAAGGTTGTCCTTGCCACCGGCGGTGCAGCCCGCCGGCTCGCCATCCCTGGCGGGAACCTTGAATCGGTGCTTGAGCTGCGTACCCGCGAGGATGCCGACCGGCTGCGCTCCGTCCTGAAACCGGGTGCCCGGCTGGCGATTATCGGAGCCGGCCTGATCGGTGCGGAGGTCGCTTCGTCCGCCCTGCCGTTCGGCGCCGAAGTTGTCCTCATCGATCCCGTGGATCCGCCCCTGGTGCCGGCCGTCGGCCACGAACTGGCTCGCCTGCTGCACGACATGCACCCGGAACGCGGAGTGGAGGTCGTCACGGGCATCCCCACCTCCATTACCCGGGACACCAGTGGCCGTCACCACGTGGCCATGGCCTCCGGTGAAACCATCGACGCCGACGCGGTGCTGGTCGGCATCGGAATTGTCCCCGAAACCGGGCTGGCGGAAGCTGCAGGCCTGGAGACGGACAACGGCACCCTGGTGGACGAGTCCCAGCGCACGGCCCACCCCAACGTCTATGCGGTGGGCGACAGCTCGCGCATCCGCTTGGCCGACGGTACCTTGCTTCGCCGTGCCGAGCACTGGGAGCATGCGGTGAACACCGGCGCGACCGCCGCTGCCGCCCTTCTGGGGCAGGACCTTCCGAAGCACGGAGCCAGCTGGTTCTGGTCGGACCGCCACGGCGTGCACGTGGAGGGGGTTGGCAGCATGACGGGGGAGGGGTCCACCATCGTCCGTGAAAAGGACGGGGAACCCTCGGTGGTGTTCCGGCTCGACCCGGACGGCTACCTGGCCGGCTGCGCAGCCGTGGACGGGGGGCTGTCCGTCAGGGCGGCACGCCGCATCATTGACCGCCGGATCCTGGTTGACCCGCAGCAGCTCGGCGATTCGGCCATCGACCTGAAAAAGCTCACGAAGTAAAAGGACCTGTTCCAAGGAAGGAACCATGACAGACCATGTTGTTGCCGGGGCAGCTGCCACGGCCCTGGACGAAATCGAGGGCAGGCTCGCAGACGCTGAACTCGCCTACCGGGTCCAGCAGTTTTACTTTTACGAAGCTGAGCTGCTCGATGACGGACGGTTTGCGGACTGGCTGGAAATCTTCGCTGTGGACCTGACGTACTGGGCCCCGCTGCGCACCAACCGGCTGCGGCGCCAGGCCGCCCTGTCCATCGGCTCCCGCGGCGAAGCTGCGTACTTTGACGAGACCAAAGAGTCCCTGGCGTGGCGCATCCGGCGCTACGATTCGGGCATGGCCTGGGCGGAGGACCCGCCCTCCAGGACGCGCCACTTGATCTCCAACGTCACCGTCCGCCACAGCGGCACGGATGAGCTCAAGGTCCGCTCGGCGTTCCTGGTGTACCGGAACCGCCTGCAGACCGAAACCGACATTTACGCCGGCGGCCGCACCGACATCATCCGCGTCCAGCCGGACGGCAGCTTCCGTGTTGCCGAGCGGGAGCTGCTGTTCGACGCCAACGTCCTGCAAGCGAAAAATCTCAGTACATTCTTCTAGCCAAAACGCACCTGATGCTGCCTCAGAAGCTGCATCCGCGCGATAGAGAGGTAAAAATGAGCGGAAATTCCTCCGCCGGGTGGCTCGATGGAGACGTCGCCCTGATAACCGGCGGTGGTTCCGGCATCGGCCGGGCCGTGGCTGAGCGATTCCTTGCCGAAGGTGCCTCCGTCGTCCTGTTCGGCCGCGACGCCGACAAGCTCAAAGCCGTGGCCGAAGCGACCGGTGCAGGAGACAGAGTCCTGACGGTGGCAGGCGACGTCCGCGAGCCGGAATCGCTCCAGGCGGCGGTCCAGGAAACGGTCGATCGCTTCGGCAAGCTGGATATCCTGGTGCCCAACGCTGGCATCTGGGACTACAACCGTTCGGTCACCAGGCTCACCGGGGCGCAGTTGTCGGAGGCCTTCGATGAGCTATTTTCCATCAACGTCAAGGGCTACCTGCTGACGGTTGAGGCGGCCTGGCGTGAACTCGTCAAGACCCGCGGATCGGTCGTTATGACCCTGTCCAACGCGTCGTTCCACCCGGCCGGCGGGGGGCCAATCTACACGGCCTCCAAATTTGCCTGCCGCGGCCTGGTCACGCAGCTCGCCTACGAACTGGCGCCCAAAGTACGGGTGAACGGCGTGGCCGTCGGCGGCATGAACACGGATCTGCGGGGCCCGGACTCGATCGGACTTAAGGACCGTTCCATCTCCGATTCCTTCGCACGGTCAGAGATCACCGGCCACAACCCGTTGATCCCGCTGCACGATTCCTCCGTCGAACCGAAGGACTTCACCGGGTCCTACGTGTTGCTTGCCTCCCGGTCGAACGCCAGCAACATCACCGGGGCGATCATCCCGGCCGACGGCGGCATCGCCGTCCGCGGGTTCGGTACCAACGCTGCGGGAGGCGACAACCTGTGACGCGAACTATCGACATCAATCCGGCCGCCGGAGTCCTGCGCCAGGCCCGGTACTTTCCCCGGAACACAGCCCTGATCTATGAGGGCGAGGAACTTGATTACGCAGCACTGGCAGCCAGGATCGAAGAGTATGCCCGGGCCTTTGCCGCCAGCGGTGTCAGGCGCGGAGACAGGGTCGGCTACCTCGGGCTGAACAGCAGCACCTTCATCGTGACCATGATGGCGGCCTGGTGGGTCGGTGCCGTCTTCCTGCCGTTCAATTTCCGCTTGGCGCCGCGTGAGGTCGAAGGCCTCATTGCCACCTCCACGCCGCGGCTGCTGATCGTGGAACCCGGGCACCAGGAGGTCATCGACCGCGCGGACGGTATCGACCGCCGCTCGCTGCAGCTGGTCCTTGTGGACAACGATCCTGCCGCACCCGTTCCGGCGCACGCACAGCTCGGGGACAGCTGGACGCCGCTGAGCCGCTTCCTGGCCTCCGGGAACGGCGCGGAACCGGCCGGGCCGGCACCGGCACACGACGACGACCTGGCCATCCTGCTGTTTACCTCTGGAACTACCGGGGAGCCCAAGGGCGTGCAGCTGACGTTTGGAAATGTCTGGTGGAATTCCGTTAACGTCGATTCACTCGTCGACACCCGGCGGGGCGACATCAACCTGGCGGTGGCGCCGCTGTTCCACATCGGTGCGCTGAACGCCCTGACCATCCGGCTGTTCGTCCGCGGCGGCACAACGATCGTCCGGCGGAACTTTGATCCCCGGCAAACCCTCCGGGACATCGAAAAGTACGGCGTAGCGCAGGCATTCCTGGTTCCGGCCCAGCTCTCGGCGATGCAGCAGACCGAGGAATTCGAGCAACACAACATCTCGAGCCTGCGTGCGTTGATCTGCGCCGGTGCCCCCGTCCCGCCGGTACTGCTGAAGCAGTACGAGGTCAAGGGGGTTCCCGTGCAGCAAGCGTGGGGATTGACCGAAACGTCTCCGTTCGCAACCTACCTGCCTGCTGAGCTGACGTACCGCAAGGCGGGCTCCTGCGGCATTCCGATGCCCCACACCGACGTCCGGATCGTGGATCCGTTCACCCTGGATGATGTCCAGGCGGCCGGCGAAACGGGTGAACTGTGGGTCAAGGGACCCAACGTCACCAGTGGATACTGGAACAACCCGGAGGCCACGGCATTCGCCTTCCACAGTGGCTGGTTCCGCACCGGTGACATTGGCTACCGAGACGAGGACGGGTTCTTCTTCATCGTCGACCGGCTGAAGGACATGATCATCACCGGCGGCGAAAACGTCTATCCCGCCGAGGTTGAGCGGGCCCTGATGGAATTTCCCGGCGTCATCGATGTGGCCGTTGTCGGCGTCGAAGATTCGAAGTGGGGCGAGTCCGTGGTCGCGGTCATGAGCTGCAGGGACGGCCGGGTGCCCACCGTTGAAGAGGTCCGGGAGTTCACCAGCAAGTATCTCGCCCGGTACAAACTGCCCAAGCGCCTGATCCTTACCGGCGCCGTGCCCCGCAACGGCTCGGGCAAGCTCGACAAACCCAGCATCCGGCAGCTCGTCAAGAACGAAGGGTAACCCGAATGTCTTCCGATGAAGTCGACCTGCTCAAGTGGCCCAAGCCTTTGCCGGCGTCCTGGCAATGCGTTCCGGCTGCCCCGGCCGAGGGCTGGGACACGTCCTTCAACGTGACCGAGAACGGCAACCCGGCCGGAATGGTAAGCGTTGCCTTTGTCGCCTCGACGCCCATCGCGGCAGCCTATCCCGCCGGGACGCGGGACCGGCTCATCGGGCCCGATGCCCAGGCCGGCGCCCCGGCCATCCAGCTGGTATCAGAGCAGGTCATGTCCGCGGATCCTGCCTGCCGCCGTCTGGTCCTGGCTGTGGATGAGGGCGACGTCGCCGGGATTGCCCGCGGCGAGGAGGCCGGATACCGGTACGTTCTGGACGTCGACGTGCCGGGCAGGTCCTTGTCGCTGCTCACCGCCGAGCCGGACTGGTTGCTCGAGGCCTCGCGCCATCTGGACGACGTCCCCACGAAGTAGGGCCAGGCAAAAGAAGGGCGGCCTCAGGCGCCCTGCACCAGCCGCAGTTGGTGCTGCCGCTGAGCGCTTGCCGCCGCCACGGCACGACCGGCTGCGTAGCAGACCTTCCGCAGCGCATTGGCCTGGGAGGCGGGAATAAACTTTCCAGCGGGACCGGAAACCGACATGGCGGCGACCGGTCTGCTGTCGGCCCCCATGACCGGAGCTGCGATGCAGTTCAGGCCCACGAGAATTTCCTCGCGGTCGTAGGCGAGGTTGGTTTCCCGCACCTTGGCCAGTTCAGCGCGGAAGGCGTCCGGTTCCGTGATTGTGGCGGGTGTCCAGGCCGACAGCTCCGACTGCAGGACTTTCTCGGTGGCATCAGGGTTATAGGACAGGAGCATTTTGCCCACCGCGGTGCAGTATGCGGGGGCCTGCCCGCCGATACGTGAGGGGCTGCGGACCTGCAGATGGCCGTAGAGCTTGTTCAGGTAGACCACTTCGGTGCCGACCAGAACCGCAAGGTGGACGGTCTGGCGGCTCATCTCATACAGGTCAGCGAGGTAGGGCGTGAGCGCATCTCGGATCCGGCCGTGGGCTGCGCTCTCATGGCTGGCCCCGAGGTTATGGATCAGCTTGCCGAGCCGGTAGGCATTGCCTGCCCGTTCCACGGCGCCGCTGCGCTGCAGCATGGCCAGGACCCGGAAGGCCGTGGATTTGGACATGTCCGCCCGGCGGGCGAGTTCACTGACGCCTGCACCGGTGAAGGCATCATTGCCGAAGGCGCTGAGCAGGGCCATGGCCTTGTCGACGGCGGCGCGGTCATCGCGCCCTGCGGCAGCAACACTGGATGCCATATCAATCCTTCAGCATGGGGGTGCGCCCGTCACGGACAGTATCCCGATTGGCTTGGGCCGGTCTTCGATGGCCGACTCTTCCAGTTTGCGTCCAACACCGAGGCATGTCAAACATGACTAAACGTCATTTATAAGTGACAATGGAGTGTGTCCCTTAACGATCTCGTATCCAGGAACGTCCGCCGCTTCCGAGCGGAGCGGAACCTCACTCTCGGGGAGCTTGCCCGCAGGGCTTCGCTGTCCAAACAGACGCTGTCCAAAATTGAACAGGGTGAGGGCAACCCCACCGTCGGCACACTAGAGGCGATCGGCGAGGCGCTGGGCCTGAGTTACCGTGGGCTGCTGACCGAGTGGGGAACCAAGACCATTGTTTCCCGTGCGATGGACGCTGCTTGGGTCCGCACGCCCGTCGGTGAAGAACGCAACCTGGACCGCATTTACGGCTCGGGCTATGTCCGCACACAGGTTGTCACCGTGGAGCAGACCCAGCGCGTGAAAATCGTTCCAGCGCAGACCTCGGGCACCCTGCATCAGCTCTACGTCATCGAGGGCAGGCTGGAAGCCGGCCCGGAGAACGAGATGATGGTCCTCAGCATGGGGGACTTCGCGCGATTCCCCGGCGACGTGGACCACGGGTACCGTAGCCTCGGCGGACGGGCCACGTTCCACCTGACAACCACCGCCCCCGAGGTGCCGCAGTTCACCGCAGCCAAATGACCGGGTGGCGGATGACCGACTCAGCGGTCCTCCTCCGGCACTCGGCCACGCTCCTCCGGAACATCATAGCCGCTTGGTACCTCCAGAACGGCGAGGGTGCACCGGGAAATGCACACCAAAGCGCCGGCCTCGTTGGTGATTCGCACCTCCCAGACATGGGCACGCCGGCCAACGTTGACAGGACTCGCCGTGCCGTGGACCCAGCCGGTCGATGCCGGGCGGATGTGACTGGCATTGATTTCCTGACCCACTACGTGGAACCGCGTACGGTCCACCACGAGGTATCCCGCCCAGGAAGCCAGCGTCTCGGCAAAGGCCACGGAGGCGCCGCCGTGCAGGACCCCGGCAGGCTGGACGGTCCGGCCGTCGACTGGCATCCGTCCGTGCAGCGCAGTGTCGGTGACCTCCGTGATTTCGATGCCCAGGTTTGAATTGAGGCTCTGCGCGCCCCTTCCGTTGAGGTCCGCCAGGTCGACTGCGCCGTGCCAGAGGTTCATCCGATGCTGTTCCTTCCGAGAGCGGCGTTTTCGTTGAACGCCGTCCACCACGCTAGGACCCCAGTGCTGGCGGTGAGCCCGTGCATTCCGCCTGACGGCACGTTTTATGGCCCATGGCACCAAGGCTTGCCACCATAGATGCATAACCAGCGACAGCCCGCCCCTGTTGCTGTCCGCGACATCCGAGGAGCCCGGAAACCACATGCTTGCCGCTGTTGCAGTCCGCCAGAATGCTGAAGATCCGCTGTCCGGACTTGAGTTGCGTGAAGTCCCGGTGCCCGAGGCCCGGCCGGGGTGGACGCGGGTGAAGGTCAAGGCCTCGTCCCTGAACATGCATGATGTCTGGACGCTCCGGGGCATCGGGCACGATCCCAAGAACATCCCCATCATTCTTGGCTGTGATGTCGCAGGGATCACCGACGAGGGCCGCGAAGTGGTGGTCCATCCGATCATTGCCGATCCCGACGCCGGCCGCGGCGACGAAACGCTGGACCCCAACCGGGCGCTGCTCTCGGAGCGGCACGACGGCGGTTTCGCTGAGTATATCGTGGTGCCTGACCGGTGCCTTGTGGACAAACCGTCCCACCTGACCTTCGAGGAGGCGGCCTGCCTGCCGGTGGCCTGGTCCACCGCGTACCGGATGCTCTTCACCCAAGCCCGCGTGACTGCGGGCGACAGGGTCCTGGTCCAGGGAGCCGGCGGCGGGGTGGCCTCTGCTGCCATTGCCATGGCGGCGGCCGCAGGAGTCACCGTCTACGTCACCAGCCGGACCGAAGACAAGCGCCAGCTGGCACTTGAGCTCGGCGCCCATGCCGCCTTCGAATCCGGTGCACACCTGCCTGAGCGGGTGGACGCCGTCATCGAAACCGTCGGCGAAGCAACCTGGGCACATTCGCTGCGGTGCCTTCGCCCGGGCGGCGCGATCGTGATCGCCGGGGCCACCAGCGGCACGGCACCCGACGCCGACCTTGGCCGGGTGTTCTACCAGCAGCTGCGCGTCCTGGGTTCGACCGGCTCGACCCGGCACGAAACCGCCGCGATGCTGCGTCTTCTGGCCAGCACCGGGCTCCGTCCCCGGATCGACCGTGTCCTACCCCTGGAGCGGATCCATGAAGGCTTCCAGGCAATGATCGATGGCGAGCTACACGGGAAGGTTGTCATCAGCGTCCCCTGAGAATGTTCAGCCCCGACGGATGACGGGCCAACCACCCTGAAGTAATTCCAACGAACCTGGCAACGCCGCCAGGAGATTAGGTGAACATGAAAGCAACCCACGAAAGTGAAGTCCTCATCATTGGTGCCGGCCCGTCAGGGCTGGCACTCGCAAACATCCTGGGCATGTACGGACACTCTGTGACCGTTCTTGAAACCCTGGACCGGCTGATCGATTACCCCCGCGGCGTGGGTCTGGACGACGAGTCCTTCCGCACCATCCAGACGCTCGGCCTCGCGGAACAGGTCAAGCCGCACACCGCTCCGCAGCACATCATGCGTCTCGTCAACGGTGCAGGCAAGACCATACTGGAAAACAATCCGCAGACCGTGGAGTTCGGCTGGCACCGCAAACACAGCTTCATCCAGCCCGAAGTCGACCGGGTGCTGTACGAGGGGCTCTCACGTTTCGACAACGTGCGCGTGCTGTTCGGCCACACGGTTGAAACTGTCGAGGAGGACTCCGACGGCGTCACTGCCGTCGCGCTGATTGCCGGCGCCGAAGGGGCAGAGGAACGGCGTTTTTCGGCGCAGTATCTGGTGGGCTGCGCGGGCGGAAAATCCCCCACTCGGAAGCGGCTGGGTGTCAGCTTCGAAGGTGAATCGCCGTCAACGCGGTGGCTCGTTGTCGACGTCAACAATGATCCGCTCGGCACCCCGAACGTTTTCCTCGGTGCTGACCCGAAGCGGCCCTACGTCTCCATCGGCCTTCCGCATGCCGTGCGTCGTTTCGAGTTCATGTTGCACGACGAGGAAACGGAAGAACAGGCGACAGACCCGGACTTTGTGAACCGGATGCTCAAGGACCACGTTCCGGATCCGTCCAGCCTGCAGTTCATCCGCCGTCGCGTCTTCACCCACCACGGACGCGTGGCGGGCTCCTTCCGAGGGGGGCGACAGCTCATTGCTGGCGACGCCGCCCACCTGATGCCTGTGTGGCTGGGACAGGGGTGGAACTCCGGAATGCGTGACGCCACGAACCTGGGCTGGAAATTGTCCACCATT
Source organism: Pseudarthrobacter linnaei (assembly GCF_055412825.1). NCBI lineage: Bacteria > Bacillati > Actinomycetota > Actinomycetes > Micrococcales > Micrococcaceae > Pseudarthrobacter > Pseudarthrobacter linnaei. The sequence goes on along the minus strand of NZ_JBVAYX010000017.1, from coordinate 42,213 downwards.
CTTCGCGGCGCTGCCTCGGACCGGCTGCTGGACACATACACCTCGGAACGCAAGGGACACGCCAAGGCGATGGTTGACCTTTCGCTGACCTTCGGCGCCGCCATCAAGCTGACCAATCCGGTAGCCGTCGCGGCCCGCGACGCCGCCTCCGCGGTCCTCAACCTGTTGCCCCAGGTCAAGAGCTACTTCACGGACATGCGGTTCAAACCGATGCCGCGCTACACCGTCGGCGTGCTCGCGGACCCCACCACCCTGGAGCCTGGTCATGCCGCCGCAAAGCTGACCAGCCGGCTGATTCCGGTGCGGACGGCTAAGAACAAGGTGTCGCCAGTCGGGGTCCAGTTTCCGCAGCCGTGGGTGACTTCCAAGGCGGGGACCAACATCCTGCTCGATGACGCGATCGGGAACTGGTGGTCCGTCCTGGTCTGGGGCAACAGCCCCACTGACGTCCTTCCGGCGGAGTCCCTTGCCCAGCTCAAGCTGATGGGCGCCCGACTGGTCTGCCTGCTTCCCGAGACCCAGCGCTCGTGGGCCGAAGAGAACATGGATAAGGATGTCCTGGTCCTCGGAGACCACACCGGGCAGATCAAGAAGTGGTTTGATGACCGGCCCACCCCCCTCGTGTTCCTCCGCCCGGACCGATTCGTCGCCGGTGCCTGCCTCGTGCAGAATGCACCGGCCACCTTGAATGCCATCCTGCAGTCGCTGGAGTTCACCGCTGACGGCCCGGCTGTCCCGGCGTCCGACGTCGCGACACCTCTCGTGGGTGTGACTGCCTGAATCCAGGCAAACAAAAACTGGTGGCCGGCTTCCCTGAAAGGGAGCCGGCCACCAGCGTTTGGCGGCTGTGCGGTTTAGCGGGTGACGCCGCGGGCAGCCAGGTACTGCTTGATGATCGTGTTGAACTCCTCGGCGCGCTCCACCTGCGACCAGTGTCCACACTGGCTGAAGATGTGCGCATCGGCTGTGGGGATGATGTTTAGCAACTCCCAGGTGCGGGAAACCGGGATCACCACATCCTGGACCCCATGGATGAGCAGTACGGGAATATCCAGTCTGGAAAGAACGTCAAAGTCGAGCGGCAGCTCAGTGCGGTCACGGTCACGCGCCGCAACGACATCAGCCAAACGGTCCGAGGCTGTATCGTTCAACGCCGCCTGGTAACGCAGTGCGACCAGTTCGTCGGTGACCAGGGACTTGTCCACAACGAACAGCTCCAGCGTCCTGCGGATGCCGGCTTCGGAAAGGTCTGGCTTGGAGTGTCCGGCCAGGGCGCCGGTGAGCTTGGCGCCGCCCGTGCCCATGGAAATGATGCCGAGCAGCCGCTCCGGGTAGTCGATGGCGAACTGGAAGGCCAGCCAGCCACCTAGGGAGTTCCCCACGATCCACGTTTTCTCAATGCCCAGCGCGTCGAGGACGCGAACCGCATGGCGGACCCATTCCTTGATGCCGTACTGGGTGCCTTCGGCCACTACCGACTGTCCATAGCCAATGGAGTCGATCGCGATGCAGCGCGCCTGTTCGCTGATCTCCGGCAGGTTCAGCCACCAGTTGGCTGCAGCAGTGACTCCGGTGCCGGAACCGTGAAGGAAAAGAATCGGTGTGCCCTCGCCGATGTCGTGGTAATGGGTGATCTCGCCCTCAGCGGTCTCAACCCACTTGTCTTCCAAACCAAAGAACGGGGCGGTGACATAGTTGGGGACTTGAGTTTGTGTCGTCATATCTGTGGCTCCTGAACTGACGGCGGCTAGCCGCGGGAATGGCAAGGCAGGCCCTGCATGGGGTTCCATATCACGATAGGCATATCCGGCACCTGTATGGGTTTGGCGTTCCGCCATGCGGCACACGGGCTCAGGTTGTGCTTGTCCCCGGGTGCAGCTCCTGCTGGCTGTGGATGCCGTCCACTTCATGAACGGCATACTCCCGAGCCGTGGGTGCCCCACTTCTGCAGGGGCGGCCAGTGTGTGCCGGTCATGCAGCTACGTACCCGTTTGTCTATGAGATGTTCGGAAAGGAGGAACGATCAGCCATGACCCGTGTCGACTCCCAAACTGTGAAATGTCACCTCGGTGGGTGTCTGATACCGGTCGTTACCGACGCTTCGGAGAACATTAGGCCAGAGCGGAGCCACATCACGCATAGCGTGAAACTGTCGTGGCCCGCACTGTCACGGCAGACTCTGGGCCCGGCAACGAAATGGGCAAAGTGAGGGTGTGCACAATGTGCACACCCTGGGCTTCGGATCGGGTCGTACTGGTGCCGGACTGGGCCGGATCGCGGAGGTTTTCGAGGGAGCGGCGGAAATTCAGGGGCTGGAACCCGGTTCGAGTCCCACCTCGGGCACAGTGTTTCCGCAGGTCAGGGCCTTTTTGGTGCCTTTTTCGTGTGCACATTGTGCACACTCTCGCCTCTGATCTGATGTTCCGGGTGTGTGGGTTCCCGGAAACGGTCTATTCGGTTGTGTGGGGGAGCGGCTGCCTACGGCGGGCCGGGTACCGCCCTGTGGGGTCTCTTCTGGGTGTTCATCCTTGTTCGTCCTTCCGTTGGGTTTTCGCGTTCACCACTTCATGGTGGCTGGGGCCGCTTACAACATGATTTGCTGATTATTCTTTAGATGGACCCAGGGTTGCTGCCGGTCCCGGAATTTCGGCTCTGATCCCTGTTCATGCAGGAATGCGGAGGGAACGGCATGACATGGCATCCGATCCCGAGCCGATCATGAGCTCGCCACGGAATAGGGCGTTGATCATGCTCTCGAAGTCGCTTGGTTCCGTTCCCAGCGCGCGGTAGAGCGCCGCGGAGGGCTGACCCAAACGGTCGCTCACGGCACAGAAGAAAGCATCTGCTCCTGTGTCCTTCAGCGTTCTTCACAACTTGCATACTCTTCCAGGCCTCGCCGAAGACGGCACTATCGATGGCTCTCACCTGACTGCCTGGGCGCGCGGCGCCCGGCTCGCCTTCTCCGACACCAAGCGCGCTGCGATCGGCGATGAGCAGATCGGCCAAATCCTCGCGTCAAGCCCCGTCGGCGCCGACGACGTCTGGCCCGCGGAACCGGTCCGAGAGATCCTCGATAACATCGGTAACGCACGGCTCGACGCAGGACTGCACATCGGCAAGTTTAATAAAGTGGGTTACCAGTCGAGGAGTTTTTGATGGGGGAGCCCAGGAGCGCGGACTCGAGAAGAAGTATCGGGAGATGGCCATAAGAGTCTCCACTCGATGGCCGCGCACTGCACGCGTGGTGCGCGGCATCGCGGATGCTCGTCGCCATGATTCTATGGCCGAGAAAATGAGTGATGACGGCTAAAACCGGAAGACAACGTCGCTGCGGACGACTGAATATCAGCTGTGACATGGCAAAGGCCGGCATCTCGTAAAGGTCCGGGGCTCCGCTCCGCCCACGTGCCCAGAGCCTGGCCGCAAAGTGGAAGGTGTTCGTCCGCCAGGAGCATGGCCGGCCGCTGAATCCGAGGTGGACTTCGGTGAAGTCCGGGTCGTGCCGTACGGTGACGAGGGGCCTGAACCAAGCTGTACCGATGCTATTCAGCGCCCACGGAATGTTGAGGCTTGTATCGGTTACGTCGCACTCGAAGGTATATCGCTCCAGCCGCTCCTAGGACCACTGGAATCGTGATCCCCAGGGGAGTCCCGGAATTGATTTGTTCGAAGATGACCCCGGGTTCGTATTCGGCCGAGGGTAGCGAGCATATTCAACATGAGCCATGCTTACCGGCCGCCATTGGCACCGGGCCAGGTGCAATCCTCTCGCCGAGGGTGCAACAGGGACTTTCGAGTCCGATGGTCTAGCGGGTCAACGAGCGACTGCCCGCATGTATTGCCATGCCAATCGTGGTCAGGTTATTTCTGGCCCATTACAATACAGAGGGTGCGCATCGAGGACGAACAGTGTTCATGTGTTCACGGTATGGGTTCACCAACGGCGGCCCTTTGCGAGGACCCGCGCAACATCAGCGCTATCCCGCTGAGCAGTGACGCCACGGCGGTGAAGATCAGCAGCGGCCCCAGACCCAACCCGGGGATCACCGCGCCGGCAAGGGCAGGGGCTGCGACCGAGCTGAGGGCCCCCGCGATTAGGCAGGCCGTGAACGCTTCGCCTGCGCGCTCGGGCACCAGTTCGGCGGTCCAAATCGCGAGAACCGCAGATCCTGTCATGTAACCCACGCCGAAGATGCATGCTGAGACCGCCGTAGCGGTCAGGGAATCGCTGGCCAACCCGAGCAGCGCCAGTGCTACGCCGACCGCTCCAAGGCACAGTCCGGCAACCCGCGAGCTGCCCATCCGTTGCGCGAAGGTCCCGGTCGCCACGCCTACCAGGCCGCAAAGGCCAATGGCCGCGTAGAGCGCCGGGACGGCTGCCGCTGGGAGGGTGCCGCTGTCGAGGACGTCGGCGGCGTAGGTGAAGTAGATGACGACGACCGCGAAGTAGACCACTGAGTAGGCGCCCGGGGCCCGCAGCGCTGCAGCCAATGAGGGGGCGCCGCCCTGGTTGTGCGGGCGTCGGGCTGGCCTGGTTTTCGGCACCAGGCGCAGGTTCACGAGTGCGGCGGCCGCCGCGGCCAGGGCGATGCCGACCCAGACCAGTCGCCAGGAGCCCAGTACCGCCAGGACGGCCAGCCCGCCCAGCAGCACCAGTCCACCGCTGGTGCCGGTCGTGATGATCGCCAACGCTCTGGGCTGCTGCCGCAAGGGCACTGCGCGGGTCACGATGTCCGAGTAGGGCGCCCAGACCCAGCCGCCGGCGCTGCCGGCCAGGACGACGCCGGCGGCGAGCAGTCCCGGGGACTGCGCGAATGTCACGATCACCGCGCCCAGAACGCCGCTGGCTCCGCCCACGGTCGTCGGAGCACGTGAACCGTGCCGGGCAGCGAGTGGCCCTGCCAACAGCAATCCAGCCAAGTAGCCCGCGAACGTTGTGCTGGCGATGATGCCGAGCCCCAGCTCGGACAGCCCCAGGTCCTCCCGGATGTTCGGCAGCGTCAGACCATAGGCGTAGCGGGCCATGCCGAAGGCGACTCCGACTACCGCTGCTCCGGCCAGACCGATTCGACCGCCCGCTGAAAGCTTCATAAACTCCTCCTCAATTGGGCGCAGTAGCCTCGTGCGCCTGCCCGATGCATTCCCGCCCTTCGAGACTCCGGGTAAGCAACGCAGCTTCTCCGGGTGGTTGGGGGAGTCCGTGGATCCATAAGCCAAGCGAAACGCCAAGCGTGGCATTCCCGCACTTGTATTCTTGCCGTGAAAACTATCCCTGATGCTGTCCGGCCGAGAGCAACTGGAAGCTGCTAGGCATCGATTACCAAATCGGTCCGCGCGGTGGAGCAGCAGGGCAGGAACTTGCCTGCATCGATTTCCCGCGCCCGGATCCCGCCCTGGTGGTTCATCTCGACCTCCCCGGAAAGCTTGACGACCTTGCAGGAGCCGCACATGCCTTCCTTGCAGTTTGCGCCGATCCTGACGCCTGCACGCTGGGCCACCCCGAGGATGTGTTCGGCGGGGTCGATGCGTACATTGATGCCGGTGCGCATGAAGGACAGGGTGAGGCTTCCCGTTCCGACCGTGTCGAAGCTCGAGGGATCGGGGGCCCCGGTCTCCGGACCCACGTCCGGACTGCCGTCGGGGGCGGGACAGGGCGCGTCCGGGTCGGAGGTTTCCAGCGGCAGCCCCGTGGCCTTCAGGGTTCCCTCGGCGTCGTAGCCTGGCTCGTAGAGCCCGAACGCGTCGGGTTGGCTTTCGTAGTAGTCCTCGGCGGAATCAGCGATTTCCTCGGCGATTTCCTCCGCGATGTCCACTGCAAGCGCGAGTTCCGCCTGGTATTCGAGGAGAGTCTGGCGGTCTCCCGAGAAGAATTCCATGTGGATGGAGGTGTCGTCGACGCCGACCTTCTCGAGGAGCTCGGTGGCGGTGTTGAGGTAACCCTCGGGGCCGCAGGCATAGACCTGGCGGCCGTTAGCATCGGGGGCAACCTCGTCGAGCATGGCCGCCGTCAGCCTTCCGGTGAGTCCTTCCCATCCCTCGGGTTGGCTGCGGTCGCCCAGGGAGTAGAAGACCTTGATCCGTGAGTCCACGGTGGCGATGTAGGCCAACTCCTGGTGGAAGGCAAAGCCTCCGGCCGTCGCTCCGTGGTAGAGCACCACGACATCGGCCTGTCCGGGCAGGGAGTGGATGGTCCGCAACATCGACATGATGGGGGTGATGCCTGCGCCGGCGGCCAGCAAGAGGTAGCGTGCCCGCCGGTCGGCGTCGGGAAGGTGGAATGCCCCGACCGGTCCGAGCATCTCCAGGACGGTGCCGGGTTTGACGTTCTCGTGCACCCACGGCGAGACCAGTCCTGTGGGGTCACACTTGACGGTGATGTCGAAGGTCCACGGCTTGGTGGGGGAGCTGGATAGAGAGTAGCTGCGGTCCACCGCGTCCTGGTCGTCGCCGTTGACGGGAAAGGCGACGTTCACGTACTGCCCCGGACGGAACGCCAGGGGCGCGCCGTCGGAGCGGCGGAACACGAAGGTCATCATGCCGCCCACCTCGGGAATGGTCTCGACACATTCGGCCATGAACTCCTGCGGATGCCAGGGACCCAGCGCGCGGGCGGCACTGGCGGGTCCCTCGGTGCTGCCCATCACCCTGTTCCACGGCATCTCAAGACCGCGGATGCGCTGTGGTTCCTGGATTGCCGTGACGGTGCGGAGTTCAATCATGCCAAGTGCTCCTGCACGCGCTGCACATACCAGTTGATGAACGCCTCGACCTGGTATTCGCTCTTCATGTACGGGCCGGGCTCGTAAGCGGGGCTGCTGGCGCCCTTCTGGCACAGCTCCACGAACGCCTTGTCCTGCAGATTGGTCTGCTTCCAGGTGTGGGTGAGTTTCTCCAGGTCGTAGTCGACGCCTTCCTCGGCGTCGTCAGCCACCAGCCAGGTGGTGCGCACCAGTGTCTGGTGTTCGTTGACAGGGAAGACGGCGAATGTGATGACGTGGTCCCCGAGGAAATGGAACCAGCTGTTGGGCTGCAGGTGCATCGAGCAGCGGCCAAGGCGGAAGTCCCGCAAGTCGCCGAGCAGCTTTTTGGAGAGCCTGCGCCCATCGGGCGAGAACGATTCGCCGTCACCGTCGAGCGAGTCTCGTGAGATGCGGATTCCAGCTATGCGGGTGTCGAGCTCCTCGACGATCTCATAGGGAAGGCCATAGCGGCGGCAACGGTCCTCAAGCGAGGACTGTGCTTCCTTGTTGCGGTCCCATACCTCCTCGAGATGGGGCGGGATCAGGCCCTCCGTCAGGCCCCAGGTGGGAAAGAGGGAACAGGCGAGTTCCGGGTGGCCGTCGCAGTGGTAGCACTCACGGTTGTTCTCCATGACGAGCTTCCAGTTGCCCTCCTCGATGATGTTCTGCTGGTAGGCGATTTTCGTCTTCGACAGATCGTGGGGCGCGAGGTAAGGCTCGAAGATCTTTCCGGTTTCGTCGAAGTCCGTCGGCGGTTCGTCCGCAATGCAGACGAAGATGAGTCCGGCGAACACGCGGCTGTGGGCGCGCTTGAGGCCGAAGCAGCCCTTGTCGAACTTCTTTTCCCCCGGCGCCGAGGCATGGATGAGATCGCCATTGGGGGAGTAGGTCCAGGAGTGGTAGCCGCAGACCAGGTTCCCCGTTGTCCCCGCGGGTTCGGTCAGGACCCGGGCGCCGCGGTGGCGGCACACGTTGTGGAGGACGTTCACGCCGCCGTCGTCGTTGCGCAGCACGATCAGGGAGTAGGGACCGTAGTCGACGGTGACGTAGTCGCCCGGCTCCGGGAGCTCGGCGATGCTGGCGGCAAAGATCCAGTGCTGGCCAAAAATGGCCTGCATGTCGATGTTGAAAATCGTCGGATCGGTGTAGAAGGGCGCATCGAGGGAATATCCCACGCGCCGGAAATCGAACAACTCGGTGATTTCCGCCAGCTGCTCGGCAGGCACTGATGAAGCGAGTTTTCCGCGTGAATTGAGCGGCACGTTCACTGGAGCAGACATGTGTTTCCTCCCGGAAGGGCTGGGTAAGTGTGCGAATCGTGGCGACCACGGGTTGGTGGGTGCATCCGGCGTTGTCGAAAACGTTGTAGTCATGAGATTAGGGACGATTGATCTGCAACAAAAGCGCAAGATTTAGGAGATAATAGTGCACAATGGGTGCATGATCGATCCCCGGCTCAGAACACTTCGGGTGTTTGCCCGGTGCGGCACCGTTGGCGCAACTGCGGAGCTCACGGGTTATTCTCCCTCCGCCGTCTCCGCGCAATTGCGGGAGCTCCAGCGCGTGCTTGGAATGCAGCTGCTGACGAAGGACGGCCGGGGTGTGCGGCTGACCGCCACGGGGCGCTTTCTCGTGGCGGGTTCGGACACCCTCATTGCGGAATGGGAGAGCCTGCGCGCCGCGGCCATGGAGGCCGGCGACCAGGTGCAGTCCCGATTTGGCCTCGGCGGATTCTCCACGGCGGCCGCCCAGTTACTCGCACCGCTGGCCGCCACCCTGCGCTCAACACGCCCCCTGCTGGAAGTGCAGGTACTCGAGGCAGATCCGGCCCGCTGCTTCGACTTGTTGGTCGCCGAGCGAATCGACCTCGCGGTCATCGTCGCCATGCAGTCCGACACCTATCTTGAGGACGATCCGCGCTTCGAGCAGACCGTTCTGCTCGACGATCCCCTGGACGTGATCATTCCCTCCGACCATCTGTTGGCATCGCGGGAATCGGTGACGCTCGAAGAGCTGGCGTCGGAACCCTGGATCACCGAGGCCGCCGGTTCCACCTACCATTCCCTATTCACCGCGGCGTTCACGGCAGTCGGGGTGACACCGCGGATTGCCCATGAGGCCGTTGAATGGGAAACCCAGATCGCCTTCGTTGGTGCGGGGCTGGGCGTGGGCCTGCTGCCGCGACTGGCGCCCCTGCGTAGTGCTGAAAACGTGGTTCGACTGCGCCTTACTGGCAAGGGGAAGCCCGTGCGCCGCATTGTCGCCGCGGTGCGCAGGGGCAGCGTCGCGTCGCCCCTGATCCAGGAGTCGCTCGGCATCCTGCAGGTCAGCGCCAATCGGATCCTCACCGCCCGACCCGAAGACGATCTCTGAAATCGCATGGCCGCGATTCTGGCGGGCCTGCTGGCTGGACTCCTGACTGATTACTTGCAGCCGGCGCAGCGCTCCATCATCCGCCAGCTGTGACTTTCCTTCCGCAACTCAGTGCGCGAGCTCGCCATGCGAGCCTGCTGTCCGGGCCCCGGGGATTGTTATTTGCTATGCGTGCCTCGGCGGCACGTGCCGTAACAGGCCGCGTGCCGCCGAGGTGGGTTGCTAGTTGAGGAGCTATTTACTGTCCGGATCCGGATGCCGGGGCTCTACGGAGGGGATGCTCCCCGTGGGAGTCCCTCCCCGACAGTCCGAGTCGGGGCACTTATCGGCGCAGTCGTGTTTTGTGACGAGGTCGAACTGCACGCCGCCGTGTTGTTCCACACCAGTGCGTATGGCCCGCTCCACTACGGATGTAGCCAGGCGACGCCGCAAGGAGAGGGGATCGCGACGCAGGTCCTTGGTGAGGGCAAAGCAGAGCAACATCATGACGATGACGAACGGTAGCGCTGCCACGATGGTGATCCGTTGCAGGCCAGCCAAGGCTTCCGATGGTTTATCGCCGCCGGCCAGCAGCATGACCGCCGCCACGGCGCCGGTGAGGCAGCCCCAGAAGATGACCACTCCGCGGCGAGGGTGCTCGGCGCCATTGGAGCTGAGCGATCCCATCACGATTGAGGCAGCGTCGGCGCCAGTGATAAAGAAAATAGCGACCAGAATCATGGCCAGCAAGATAACGGCAGTGGTAGCCCAATCAGGCATGCTCAGGTTCTTGATCAGGTCGAAGAGCGCTCCGTCGAAGTTGACGGACGGTGCCCCGTTGACCATGGTGACCAGGCCGGGGGTGTTGGCCTTGTCGGCTTCCTGCTGGATCTGGAAGGCGGCGCCTCCGAAGACGGCAAACCAGATCACGCTGACGACGCTGGGCACCAGCAGCACACCGGTGACGAACTGGCGGATGGTGCGGCCACGGCTGATGCGGGCGATGAAGAGGCCCACGAACGGGGTCCATGAGATCCACCAGGCCCAGTAGAAGATGGTCCAGCTGCTCATCCAGCTACGCAGTGACTCATCGCCGACCGCTTCGGTCCGGGACGACATCTCGGCCAGATCACGGGCGTAGTCGCCGACGGCGGAGGGGACCAGGTTAAGGATGAAAAGCGTGGGGCCAGCGACGAAAACGATCAGTGCAAGGACGACGGCCAGGACCATGTTGATGTTGGAGAGCCACTGGATGCCGCGGCTGATGCCGGAGACGGCCGAAGCGACGAAGCACAGGGTCAGGACGGCGACGATCGCAACGAGCACGGGCGTGCCAATTTCGCCAAACCAGCCGTTGGAGGTCATGCCGCTGCCAATCTGCAGAGCGCCCAGGCCCAACGATGCGGCGGTACCAAACAACGTGGCGAAAATGGCCAGGATGTTAATGAACTTCCCGGTTGGCCCTTCGACCGTCCTAACGCCGAAGATCGACGTGAAGGCGACAGAGATCAGTTGCCTGCGACCCAAGCGGTAGGTCCCGTAGGCCATTGCGATGCCGACAACTGCATACATGGCCCAGGGGTGCAGGGTCCAGTGGAAGATCGAGGTGGCCATGGCAGTCTGGATGGCTTCGGGGGTCCGTCCGTCCACAGTGCCGGGCGGGGGAGAGATGTAGTGGTAGAGCGGTTCGGCCACGCCGTAGAACATCAGCCCGATGCCCATGCCGGCCGCGAACATCATCGCAACCCAGGAGACAGTACGGAATTCGGGCTTTTCGCCATCCTTGCCCAGCGGGATGTTGCCGAACTTGCCCAGGGCCAGCCACAGGACGAAGATCACGAAGAGCGAGGCCATGAGCATGAAGAGCCACCCGGTGTACTCCATAACCCAGTTGAGGGCACCCGTGGAAGTGTCGGACAGGCTGTCGCGTCCCACGAAGCCCCAGATAACAAAGGCAATGGCGATGACGCCTGTGATACCGAACGTGACCTTGTCGAGAACGAGCTTGTGGTTCCGGCGATCCGCAACTACTTGCTCGGTCTTGGCATGACGCAGCTCTTCGAGGATTTGCTCGTACTCGACGTCCGGTAGGGGAGGTGTGCCTCCCTCCTCCGGATCGAGGACAGGGGAGTTTCTGTCTACTTCGCCGGAGAGACTACTGACTGCTTCACTATTCTCCCCATTTCCAGGTTCTTCATTACGCAGAGCCTTTGCCACCCCGTTGTCAGCAGGTAACTCTTCGGGTGTATGGGATTTTAGGTCACTATTAAAAGCCATGAGCGGGTCCTTTGCTCGGTGAGGCACGGGCCGGAGGTCAAGCATGGCCCTCGGGAGTCAGGCCGGCCGGAGGTTGGGGGCTTCGTCCGGTCTGATGGTCATGATGTTGCCGTCGACGATTTGCACTTCGTGGGTGTGTACCGGCAGTTTGCCGTAGCGCCTCCCCGAAGCGAGTTACAGAGTGGGCGGACCTTGTGCATTGGAGCACCTTATTTTCAGGTGAATTCAGGTGAATAAGGTCGCGGCAAGGGGTAAGGACGGGATCGTTCCGCATTACTCAGAAATCGCAATTAGTACTGATAGGTTGATATGTTTTGATTACCACTAAAGATATATCAGTTACATCGTATGGCAGGACTGGGTGTGTGTCCAGAGATTTCTTAGCGGCCGTGTATCAGGCTGAGCGCCTCAGCCCGGGCCGCCGGCAGACGGAGCTCCCCGCGGACGGCTGAAGTGATGGTCTTGGCCCCGGGCTTGCGGACACCCCGCATCGACATGCAGAGGTGCTCGCACTCAACGACCGCAATGGCCCCCAGGGGCCGCAGCGAGCTGGCCAGCGCATCAGCGACCTGGGTTGTCAGCCGTTCTTGGACCTGGGGCCTGCGTGCAAAGACATCGACGAGCCGGGCCAGCTTGCTCAGTCCCGTGACCAGACCCTCGGCCGATGGGATGTAGCCAACGTGGGCCACGCCGTGGAACGGCACCAGGTGGTGCTCGCAGGTGGAGTAGAAGGGGATGTCCTTGACGATGACCATTTCTCCGTGCCCAAGGTCAAAGGTCTTATCCAGCACGGCCAGGGGGTCCTCATGAAGCCCGCCATATATTTCCGCAGCCGCCCGGGCCACCCGCGCGGGGGTATCCACGAGCCCGGGCCTGTCCGGATCCTCTCCGATCGCAAGCAGATATTCGCGGACGGCCTGCTCAACCCGCGGCCCGTCCACGCCTTTGGACGCTGTTGCCGTCGCCATGTCGGCGCTCACGCTTCGGCCCGTTCCAGCCGCACGATGACGGACTTGGATGTCGGTGTACCGCTGGTGTCAGCTACGGAATCGAGCGGCACGAGCACGTTGGTCTCCGGGTAGTACGCGGCCGCACAGCCCTTCGGTGTCGAGTGCAACGGGGCTTTTAAAGCCATGCGATCTTCCCTTCAGATCCGGGCAGGAAACAGGGGCCGGGTTTGCTCGGTGGCTTTGTGGTGGCCTCAGGCAGTCCTGGCAGGCTGCCCAGGAGGCCGGGCAAGCGGCCCAGGTCGTTGAACGTGTAGACGTGGAAACCGGCAAAGAGCGGATCACCCGCCAGCTCTTGGTGAACTTCGTGAATCAGTCGGCCGCTGTCATAGTTCATCAAGTCCCCTCGCTGCCAGAGGGCGCCTGCCATGCCTGAACTGCGGGCGAGCTTGAGCGAACGGCCGACACCGAGGCGTGCTCCCATGGACACCAGCTTTTTGACTGAGACCGGCCCGGGCACCCCAACCCACACAGGGAGTTCGACGCCGTTCTTGCGGATCGTCCGAAGGTAGTTGCTGATCGCCTCGGCAGAAAAGCACATCTGGGTGACCAGGGATGACGCCATCGGCGCCTTGATCTCGAGGCTGCTTAGGAGCTTGTCCTGGCCCAGGTGGGGGTGGCCTTCGGGGTAGCCGGCAATCCCTACTGAAAAATCAGCCGAATACGCTTTAACAGCCTCCAGGAGCTGTCCGCTCCAGCAGTAGGGACCCGCGGGCGTACGGCGGTCACCGGCCACGAGAAACAGCTCGGAGACTCCCGCCCCATGCAACTCCAGCAACAGGGAATGCAGTTGGGCCTCGCTGGTGATGCTGCGGGCGGCCAAGTGGGGAACCGCGTGGTACCCTAGGCGCGCCAGGCGCGTGGAAGTTTCTACGGTGCGTTCAGGACCGTGGTGCGGAAGGCACGTCACACTTACGGAGCCCGGAGGATCAAATACCGGGGGGAGCGCCGTGAGCAGATCGGCTGAAGGAACAACTTCCAGCCGCACCCTTGCAGCAGCTTCGTTGCCCATGGCTCTCCTTCGTGGCGTAGGGGTTGCAAAGCCCGTGCAGTCGGGGGCTTATCAATTGGATGGCATGTAGCCCTTGACATTCTTAGGCTGACGTATTGATATATCAGTTGTTGGAATACTATGTACTGAGAGCCGGGGCGTCAAGGCTCGGACGCATCGGGAGGAGTCTTGAAAATGGCAAACGCTGGCGGATTACCGGTGGAGGCGGGGGGTTCCTCGGTGCCGCAGCGGCAAGATGACGAATCCTTTGCCGACTTCGCCTACAGGATCTTGTGCGATGAATTGATCGTTCTGGACATCAAGCCGGGGGAGCCCCTCAACGATGAAGTAATCTCCAAGCGTCTCGGTGTGGGCCGGACGCCAATCCGCGAAGCCATGAAGCGGCTTGAGAGCGACCATTTGGTGGTGGCCTATCCGCGGCGCGGAACGTTCGCCGCGGGCGTGGACATCAAGGATCTGGCTGAAATCTCCGAGATTCGCCACCTTCTGGAGCCTGCCGCAGCCGCGCGGGCTGCGCGGATGGCGTCGCCGAAGCTTCGGCAGGAGCTGAGGGACTTTGCACGGGAAGTAGAGCAGCTGCTGCCAGGGATGCAGTCGCAGCAGGACCTCATGCGCCTGGACATGCGGGTACACCGGACGATCTATCGCGCCACAGGAAGCCGGCACCTACAGGATGTCCTGATTCGTTACGACAATCTGGCAACCCGGATTTGGAGTCTGGTGCTGGAAAAGCTCCCGCCGGTGTCCGAGCATATTGCCCAGCATATTGAGCTTCTCGAATGCATCGCGGCTGGGGACTCCGAAGCCGCTGCGCGGTTGACCGCCCAGCACGTCACCGATTTCGAGAAGCTCATCAGGGCTGCGCTGTAGACGGCAACCGGCCGCGGAGGCAGCGGCGCTTCAGGGGGCGGCAACGACAACGGGTTCCAGGGCTGGCAAGTGCGTCTACCGTGGATTACCCGGCTGCTTCCAGAGCTAGATCACGCGACTGTTTCCGGGCGGCCTCGGTTGTGTGCAGGAGAAGCAGTGACGTGGTGACGGAGCCCACGCCGCCGGGGACAGGGGTCAGCGCCGCGGCGACGCCGCCCACGCTGGCTGCGTCGACATCCCCCACGAGGGAACCGTCGGGAAGGACGTTGGTGCCGACGTCGATCACTGTGGTCGCTGAAGAAACGTGGTCGCCGGTCAGCAGGCCGGTGCGCCCGGCGGCGACGACCACGACGTCAGCGGTCTTGGTGTATTTCTCCAGCGGCCCTGACCTGGAGTGGCAGACAGTAACCGCGGCGTCGCGTTCCAGCAACAGCAGGGACAGCGGCTTTCCCACGACGGCGGAACGGCCAATGACGACGACGTTCCGGCCAGCCAGCGGGATGTCGAAGTGGTCAAGGATCTCGATTACGGCGCGGGCAGTGGCAGGCGCGAACGCGGGCTGGCCGACAGCCAGCCGCCCCAGGCTTAACGGGTTCGCGCCGTCTATGTCCTTCTCCGGGGCAATGTGCCCGACCAGCTCATCCGTCTGGACGCCGGGAGGCAGAGGCGTCTGGAGGATGATGCCGTTCACTGAAAGATCGGCGCTGAGATCCTTCAGGACGGCGGCCAAGGCGCGTCCGCTGGCACCCTGGCCGAGGTCCACGACCCGGCAATTGATGCCCGCCTTCTCCGCGGCCCGTTCGATGGACCGGACATACCAATGCGTCGAGCCGTCGTCTGTGGCCACAACGACCGCGAGCGTGGGCCGTAGCCCGTCGGTTGCAAGGTCCTGCGCCTCATCATGGGCTTTCTGCTGGATGGTCTTTGCCAGTGTTTTGCCGGAGAGGAGTACGGTGCTCAACCGAGGATCCTTCCGCGCACGCGCCCCACGAGGGAGTCTGCTGCCAAGATGACTTTTTCCTCGATGCCGTCGGTCTGGCCAGCCAGCCGTGAACGGGCGGCGGCGTCTTTGATGGCCACCACGTTGATGTCGATGTTGACACGGGCGGTGCTGGCAGCCGCGCGGGCTGCGTCTGCGGCAGCAGCGATGTCGCTGATCACATTGGCGTTCGCGACCTCGAAAAGTTCCGTGGCAAGATCCACGACGGCGCCGGCTAGCTTGATGAGTTGTGCGGGGGTTTGCGCGGCCAGGACGAGGGCGCCGTGGATGGCTTCCGTTCGTGCGGCCTTGAGGTCGTCCGTCCCGGCCGGAAGTTTGTACGAAGCGATGACGCCCTGGAACGCATGTTGGTCAGCGTCAGCCAGCCGCAGCGCCTCGGCCACCAGTCCGTCCGCAGCGCTGATGATCCTGTGAACGAGTTCGGCGTGCTGGTCGTATTTCGGGCCGGTGGTGTACCTGCCAACCATGGCGACGAGTGCCGCCCCCTGGGCGGCGTGGATGGCTGCGACGGCGCCGCCGCCGGGGGTGGGCTCGCGTGAGGCAAGGCTGGCGAGGTAGCCATTGATTGTTTCTGAACTGATCATGTGTCTTCCTGAGTATGAGAGCCATGGAAGGCTGCGGCCCGGACCCTGGTTCGAGGGGATGGGTCCGGGCCGCTGCCTTGAATGGTCCGGCGGGGTGTTAACCCCGGAGCCTGGTCATCGTGGGGTCGTACAGCGGATCTGCAGTGACCGTGGCCTGGATGCGCCGGCCGAAGTACTCGATCTCAACGGAGTCGCCCACGGAGACACCGGCCGGGAGGTACGCGTAGGCGATCGGTTTGGCGACGGTGTAGCCGTAGGCGGCGCTGGTGACGTAGCCGACCGCCTGGTCCTTGTAAAAGACCGGTTCCTTGCCCAGGACGATGCTCCGGCCGTCGTCGACCGTCAGGCAGCGCAGGTGCCGTGCGGCGTTTTCCTCGGTACGGCCTTCCAACGCTTTCTTTCCGACGAAGGATTCTTTGGCCATCTTCACGGCGAATCCCAAACCGGCTTCCAGGGGATCGTGCTCGGTGGTCATGTCCGTGCCCCAGGAGCGGTAACCCTTTTCAAGACGCAGCGCGCCGAACGCTGCACGGCCTGCCGCGATGACACCGTGAGGCTGGCCGGCCTTCCACAGCGCATCCCAGAGGCGCTGCCCATTGTCTGCGCTTGTGTAGAGTTCCCAGCCCAGCTCGCCGACGTAGGACAGGCGCATGGCCGTGACGTTGACGCCGCCGATGACTACCTCCTTGGCGCGGAAGTAACGGAGACCGTCGTTGCTGAAATCGTCGGTGCTGACGGTGCTGATCAGGTCCCGGGCGAGGGGGCCCCAGAGGCCAATGCAGCACGTGCCGCCCGTCGTGTCGCGCACCTGTACCCAGTCGCTGGCGTTGCCGTTTTCAGTTTGATGGCGGGCTGCCCTATCAAAGTAGGCAGTGTCGATGTTTCCGTTGGCTCCGAGCTGGAAGGTGTCTTCGCTCAGCCGGGCCACGGTGATGTCGCTTCGGATGCCGCCGGCGTGGTCCAGCAGGAGGGTATAGGTGACTGCGCCGGGCTTCTTTGCCATGTCCGCGGTGGTGAGTTCCTGCAGCAGCTTCAGTGCTCCCGGGCCGGAGACCTCGAGGCGCTTGAGCGGAGTCATGTCGTACATGGCCACCGCCGTGCGGGTCTTCCAGGCTTCAGCGGCGGCAATCGGCGAGCTGAACATCCCCGACCAGGCGTCGCGGGCCGGTGGCAGCCAGCTGTCCGGCATTTCCTTCAGCAGCTCCGCGTTAGCTTCGAACCAGTACGGGCGTTCCCATCCGCCGCCCTCCAGGAAGAATCCGCCCAACTGCTTGTGGCGGGCGTGGAACGGGCTCACGCGGAGGTTGCGGGGGGAGAGCTTGGACTGGAGTGGGTGGAGGACGTCGTAGATTTCGACGAAATTCTGCTGGGACGTTTCGCTGACGTACTCCGGGGTCAGCTGGACCTCTTCAAAGCGATGAATATCGCAATCACCCAGATCGATCTCCGACCTGCCGGTGGTCAGCAGTTCGGCAACGGCGCGGGCGATACCGGCAGAGTGGGTGACCCACACGGCTTCGGCGACGAAGAAGCCGTCCAGCTCCTTGGACTCGCCCACCAGGGATCCGCCGTCGGGGGTGAAGGAGAAGATGCCGTTGAAGCCATCCTCGATGTCGCTTTCCCGCAGCGCGGGCAGGATCCGTTTGGTGGCTTCCCATGCCGGGAGGAAGTCTTCCAGGGTGAAATCGAGCCGGGAGGGCATGTTGTGTTCGCTGATCGCGGCGGGTTCAAAGGTGCCGAGTTCGTCAAGGTCCACGGGCATGGGGCGGTGGGCGTAGGAGCCGATGCCGTAGCGTTCGCCGTGCTCGCGGTAGTAAAGGTCCTGGTCCTGGTGTCGCAGGATGGGCAAGGAAGCCCCGTTGGGCAGGTCGTTCTTGCCTTTCAATGCCGGCACCGGTGTGGTCTTGACGTACTGGTGGGCCAAGGGCAGGAGGGGGACGGACATGCCGATCATTTCGCCGATCTTCGCCCCCCAGAAGCCTGCGCAGGAGACCACGATGTCCGCGGGGATAACACCGTCGGACGTCTGGACGCCCGTGACGCGCCGGCCGGACTGTTCAATACCGGTGACCGTGGTGTTGCCCCGGTACTTGACGCCGGCGGCTTCGGTACGTTTGATCAGCAGCTGAACGGCGCGGGCGGCGTTGGCCAGGCCGTCGCTGGGGACATGGAGTCCACCCAGGACGTCCTCCTCGTTCAGGAGCGGGTAGAGCTCCATGCACTCTTCACGCGAAAGCATCTTGCCGTTAATTCCATACGATGCTGCGTATCCGAGCTTCCGCTTCAGGTCCGCGAGACGGGTCTCTGTGGTTGCGACCTCGAGGCCGCCGACCTGGTTGAAGCAGTTGACGCCGTCCTCGGTCAAGGACAATAGCTTTTCCACCGTGTACTTGGCGAAGAGCGCCATGGACTTTGAGGGGTTCGTCTGGAAGACAAGGCCCGGGGCGTGGGAGGTGGAGCCCCCGGGCATGTTCAGCGGCCCTTGGTCCAGGACGGTGATGTTGTTCCAACCCCGGGTGACCAGTTCATCGGCCAGGTTCGTGCCGACGATTCCGGCTCCGATGATGACAATGCTTGGCGTCGATGCCATGTGGTTTCTCCTGCTGATATTCGTGTGTTGTCTCTGCGGGTTTGGTGGTTTCTACTTACCGGAACACGACGGTGCTGGTCCGATCCAGCAGCACACGGTGTTGGCAGTGCCAGCGCACGGCGCGGGACAGTGCCAGTGCCTCCGCGTCCTGGCCAACCGTTGAAAGGGCGCTCGGTCCGTAGCTGTGGTCGACCCTGATGACTTCCTGTTCGATGATTGGCCCCTCATCCAGTTCCGCGGTGACGTAGTGGGCCGTGGCGCCCACCAGCTTGACGCCACGATCGTAGGCCTGGTGGTAAGGGCGCGCACCCTTAAAGCCCGGGAGGAAGGAATGGTGGATGTTGATGGCCCGGCCTGCCAAAGAGCGGCAAAGGTCGTCGGACAGTACCTGCATGTACCGGGCGAGTACGACGAGGTCGATGTTGTGCTCGTCCACCAATTCCAGCAGGCGCCGCTCGGCATCTGCCTTGGTCTCGGGGGTCACCGGGAGGTAGATGAAGGGGACGCCGGCGGCCTCGGCCATGGCCCGGTGGGTTTCATGGTTGGAAACCACAAGGGCGATGTCGCCCCCGAGGCTTCCGCCCCGCCAACGAAACAGCAAGTCGTTCAGGCAGTGGCCGAACTTCGACACCATTACGAGGAGGCGCTGCTTCGTCTCGTCATGAAAGCTGAATTTCATGTCGAAGCGGTCAGCGATCGAACGGAATTCTTCCTCGAGCCCGTCGGGGGTGTGGGCAGAGGGGCCCGAGAATGCCGTGCGCAGATGCAAAGTCTCGCGGAGGCCGTCATCGAACTGCTGGTGTTCCTCGATGTTGAAGCCACGCTCAAAGAGGAACGTGGTGACCGCTTGGACGATGCCTGCGCGTTCGACGCACGACAATGTGAGAACGAACTTCTTCATCGGCTCTTCCGCAAGAACCTCCGACTGGGGCAGCGTGCTGGTAGATGAGTCTGTCGCCATTAGCGTCATGTCTCCGCCTTTAGATATATTCTTAGAATTGTTACTGATATATTAGGTTTGATCTCCAGCGTATACTGGTCATTGGGGGAGGTCAATAGCCTTCTCACTGGAATTGAAAGGGGTCCACGGATGGCTGTCGAAGCCTTAGTGCGTGCTGGTGATGATGCCGCAAGGAGGTCGCTGGCGGATGTGGCCTATGAAAGCATTCGTGACCGGCTGTTGATGCTGGACATCAAACCCGGCGATCTCCTTAATGATGACCAGCTCGCCAAGGACCTTGGCGTGGGGCGGACGCCGGTGCGCGAAGCCTTGAAGCGGCTGGAGCTCGATCGCCTTGTTGTGTCCTACCCGCGGAGGGGAACTTTCGCGACGCGCGTGGAGGTTACTGACCTTGCGTTCATTTCCGAAATCCGTGCGCAGCTTGAACCCCTTGCCGCGTCCCGGGCTGCGCGCGTGGCCACGGCGTCTGCCAGGGCGCAACTGCGCGATGTTATGCGCGCCGTTGAGGCATTCGACGCGGGCGCAGCGTCCGTCGTCGAGACACTGCGGCTGGACGCCAGCGTGCACCGGGGCATCTATGCGGCCGCCGGCAATCCCCACCTTGAAGATGTCCTGATCCGCTACGACAATCTTGCAACACGAATCTGGTGCATGGTCCTGGATCGCCTGCCCGACCTGTCCCGGCACGTCCATGAGCATGTGGACCTGCTCCGTGCCGTTATCGACGGAGATGAGGCGGGCGCCGCTGAACTCGCACGGATCCACGTCAGTGGCTTCGAGCACGCGGTACGCGAAGCTCTTTTCGCCGCCTGACGCGGGCGCCGCCGGCCACGAAGCTAAAGCGCAGCCCGGAAATGGGCGGCGCTTTAGCTCGTTCCGGGGCGCCTTGGTCCGCTGCGTGGCCCCCAGCCCCGCCGGCCAGGCCGGTCGGGAAATCTGTTGACACCCGCCGGCCCCGATAGCATACTTGAGTCACTGAACTAATATATCAACAGGATATTAGAGAGACTAGGAGACATGATGGTCGATGTTCTGACCCGCTCGCTCGCAGAGACCGATTCCCAGATCCACGCCGCTGTGCACCAGGAATTGCTGCGCCAGCAGGGCACGCTGGAGATGATCGCCTCCGAAAACTTTGCGCCGACTGCCGTCATGGAAGCCCAGGGATCTGTGCTGACCAACAAGTATGCCGAGGGCTACCCCGGCAAGCGCTACTACGGCGGCTGCGAGCACGTCGACGTGGTCGAGCAGCTGGCCATCGACCGCCTCAAGTCCCTCTTCGGCGCTGAATTCGCTAATGTCCAGCCCCACTCCGGCGCCCAGGCCAATGCAGCGGCGATGTTCGCCCTCATCCAGCCCGGCGACACCATCCTGGGGCTGAACCTCGCACACGGTGGCCACTTGACACACGGGATGCGAATCAATTTCTCCGGCAAGCTCTACAAAGTGGTCCCGTATGGAGTCGCCGAGGACACCATGCTGATTGACATGGCTGAAGTCGAGCGCCTGGCGGTCGAGAACAAGCCGAAGCTGATCGTCGCCGGCTGGTCCGCTTACTCCCGGCAGCTGGACTTCGCCGAGTTCCGCCGTATCGCGGACCTGGTAGGTGCCTACCTGATGGTGGACATGGCGCATTTCGCAGGCCTGGTGGCCGCGGGGCTTCACCCCAACCCCGTGCCTCACGCCCACATCGTCACGAGCACCACCCACAAGACCCTGGGCGGCCCGCGCGGTGGTGTGATCCTGACCAACGACGCCGGCATCGCCAAGAAGGTCAACTCCGCGGTGTTCCCCGGACAGCAGGGTGGCCCGCTGGAGCACGTCATTGCCGCGAAGGCTGTTGCGTTCAAGCTCGCTGCTGAGCCGTCGTTCCGCGACCGCCAGGAACGCACCCTGGAAGGCGCCCGCATCATCGCAGAACGCATGCTGTCCGCCGACGTTGCAGAGTCCGGCGTGACCGTAGTCAGCGGTGGCACGGACGTGCACCTAGTCCTGGTGGATCTGCGCAATTCGGAACTGGACGGCCAGCAGGGCGAAGACCGCCTGCACCGGATCGGCATCACGGTCAACCGCAACGCCGTGCCCTTCGACCCGCGTCCGCCGATGGTCTCGTCCGGTCTTCGGATCGGCACGCCGGCACTGGCCACGCGTGGCTTCGGGAAGGCAGAATTCACCGAGGTCGCGGACATTATCGCCGCAGCACTCAAGCGCGAGTTCAGCGACGAGACCGTGGCGGAACTCCGGCAGCGGGTTGAAATCCTGGCCGGAAAGTTCCCCCTCTACCCCAACCTCTCCTCTGACGTGACCGAGGTGGCATGATGGCCGATCTGCTTCCGGAACACCCGGAATTCCTCTGGCGCAACCCGGACCCCAAGAAGAGCTACGACGCCGTAATTGTGGGCGGCGGCGGGCATGGCCTCGCCACCGCTTACTTCCTGGCCAAGAACCACGGCATGACCAACATCGCCGTCCTGGAAAAAGGCTGGCTCGCCGGCGGCAACATGGCCCGGAACACCACGATTATCCGCTCCAACTACCTCTGGGACGAGAGCGCGGCCATCTACGAGCATGCGCTGAAGCTCTGGGAAATCCTGCCGGAGGAGCTCGAGTACGATTTCCTGTTCAGCCAGCGCGGCGTGATGAACCTCGCCCACACCCTCGGCGACGTCCGCGAGAGCATGCGCCGGGTCGGGGCCAACAAGCTCAACGGCGTGGACGCCGAGTGGCTGGACCCGCAGCAGGTCAAGGAACTCTGCCCCATCCTGAACATCAACGACAACATCCGCTACCCCGTAATGGGCGCGACCTACCAGCCGCGCGCCGGCATCGCCAAGCACGACCACGTCGCCTGGGCGTTCGCCCGCAAATGCGACGAACTCGGCGTGGACATCATCCAGAACTGCGAAGTCACCGGCTTCGTCAAGGACGGAAACAAGGTGGTGGGCGTCAAGACCAACCGCGGCACCATCAACACCGAAAAGGTCGGCCTCTGCGCGGCCGGGCACAGCTCGGTCCTGGCGGAAATGGCCGGGTTCCGGCTGCCCATCCAGTCCCACCCGCTCCAGGCACTGGTGTCCGAACTCCACGAGCCGGTCCACCCGACCGTGGTCATGTCCAACCACGTGCACGTCTACGTCTCCCAGGCGCACAAGGGCGAACTGGTCATGGGCGCCGGCGTGGACTCCTATAACGGCTACGGCCAGCGCGGTTCCTTCCACGTGATCGAGCACCAGATGGCAGCCGCCGTCGAGCTTTTCCCGATCTTCGCCCGGGCCCACGTGCTCCGGACCTGGGGCGGGATCGTGGACACCACCCTGGACGCCTCGCCCATCGTGGGCACCACCCCGGTGGAGAACATGTTCGTCAACTGCGGCTGGGGCACCGGCGGTTTCAAGGGCACCCCGGCCGCGGGCCTCACCTTTGCTCACACCATCGCCACGGGAACGCCGCACGAACTGAACAAGCCGTTTGCGCTGGAGCGGTTCGAAACGGGCGCGCTGATCGACGAACACGGCGCCGCCGCCGTGGCCCACTAGAAGAGAGTCCGGACATGCTCCTCATTTCATGCCCCAACTGCGGCTCCCGCGACGAGACCGAGTTTCACTACGGCGGCCAGGCCCACGTGGCCTATCCGGAGAACCCTAACGAACTGAACGACCGCGAATGGGCCGAGTACCTGTTCTACCGCGACAACACCAAGGGGGCCTTCGCCGAACGCTGGCTCCACAGCACCGGCTGCCGCCAGTGGTTCAACATGCTCCGCGACACGGTCACCTACGAGATCCAGGCTGTCTACCCCATGGGCGCCGCCCGTCCGGACAAAGCCGGCCCGGCACCTGAGTCCGGCACCGCCAGCACCGCCCCGGACAGCACCACCACCGGGACCGCGGCTCCGGACATCACCGGCACAAGCACAGCCCCCGCCAGCGCCACCGCCCCGGAAGGAGCAACCAAGTGACTTCCCAGAACGCCCGCCTCGACGTAGGCGGACGCATCGACCGCACCATCTCCTGGCGTTTCACCGTGGACGGCGAGGAATTCACCGGCCACCCGGGCGACACCCTCGCCTCGGCCCTGCTCGCCAACGGCCGCATCGCCGCCGGCAACTCCCTCTACGAGGACCGGGCCCGGGGCATCATGTCCGCCGGCGTGGAGGAATCCAACGCCATGGTCAAGATTGCTGCGCGCTTCCCCGGCGACGTGGCCGAGTCCATGCTCCCCGCCACTACGGTCACCCTGGTGGACGGCCTGAAAGCCGAACTGCTCAACGGACTGGGCAAGCTGGATCCGGAGGAGGACCGCGCCGAGTACGACAAGAAGTACGTCCACACCGACGTCCTGGTGATCGGCGGCGGCCCCGCGGGCCTGGCCGCGGCCCGCGAGGCCGTACGCACCGGCGCCCGGGTCATCCTGATGGACGACCAGCCCGAGTTGGGAGGGTCGCTCCTGTCAGGGTCCACGGCTCCCGGTCTGGTCGAGACCATTGAAGGCGAGCCGGCCCTGGAGTGGGTGGCGGACGTTGAAGCCGAATTGGTTTCCGCTGCCGAGTGCACCGTCCTGAACCGCACCACCGCCTTCGGCGCCTACGACGCCAACTACGTCATCGCCGTCCAGAACCGCACCGACCACCTGTCCAGCCCCGCAGCGCCCGGCGTGTCCCGGCAGCGGATCTGGCACGTGCGCGCCAACCAGGTGGTGGTTGCTCCCGGCGCCCACGAACGCCCGTTGGTGTTCGAGAACAACGACCGCCCCGGCATCATGCTCGCCTCGGCCGTCCGCACTTATCTCAACCGGTACGCCGTCGCGGCCGGGCAGCGCGTTCTCATCAGCACCACCAATGACAGCGCCTACGCGCTGGCGGCGGACCTGCAGGCCGCCGGCGTCAAGGTCGCCGCAGTCGTCGATGCCCGTGCCAAGTTCACGGACGTTGCTGCGGCCGCCGTCGAAGCAGGCACCCGGGTGCTGATCGGCAGCGCCGTGGCCGCCACCGCCGACGGAACAGGAACAGCCTCGGACTCCGGCGACGGCCGGCTCAACGCCGTCACGGTCCGCAGCATCAACGACGACGGCGAACTCACCTCCGGCATCGAAGAGGTCCCCTGCGATCTGCTGGCCGTTTCCGGTGGCTGGAGCCCGCTGGTCCACCTCCACTCCCAGCGCCAGGGCAAGCTGCGCTGGGACGACGAGCTCGCCGCTTTCGTGCCGAGCACCGTGGTCCCGAACCAGCAGACCATCGGCTCCGGCCGCGGCAGCTTCGAACTCGAGGACTGCCTGGCCGAGGGCATCTCCGCCGGAGCGTCGGCCGCCATCGCCGCAGGCTTCAGCCCTGAAAATGCTGGCGCAGTCGTCGATCCGCTGGTCTTTTCGGAGCCGAAGGCTTCCGCCCCGACCCGGCAGCTGTGGCTGGTCCCGGGCCAGGAAGGCACGCCGGATGACTGGCACCACCACTTCGTGGACTTCCAGCGTGACCAGTCCGTGGCCGACGTGCTGCGCTCCACCGGAGCCGGGTTGCGGTCCGTGGAACACATCAAGCGCTACACCTCCATCAGCACCGCCAACGACCAGGGCAAAACCTCTGGGGTGAACGCGATCGGCGTCATCGCCGCTGCGCTCCGCCAGGCAGGGGAAGCCTCGCGCGGAATCGGCGACATCGGCACCACCACCTACCGGGCTCCGTTCACCCCGGTGGCGTTCGCGGCACTCGCCGGACGCCAGCGCGGCGAACTGTTCGACCCCGCCCGCGTCACCTCCATCCACCCCTGGCACGTCGCCCAGGGTGCCCTGTTCGAGGACGTCGGGCAGTGGAAGCGCCCCTGGTACTACCCGCAGGCGGGGGAGGACATGGACGCCGCGGTCCTCCGCGAGTGCGCCGCCGTCCGCGACTCCGTGGGCTTCATGGACGCCACCACGCTGGGCAAGATCGAAATCCGCGGCAAGGACGCCGGTGAGTTCCTCAACCGGATCTACACCAACGCCTTCAAAAAACTCGCCCCGGGTTCCGCCCGGTACGGCGTGATGTGCATGGCAGACGGCATGATTTTCGACGACGGCGTGACCCTGCGTCTCGACGAGGACCGCTACTTCATGACCACCACCACCGGCGGCGCCGCCAAGGTGCTCGACTGGCTGGAGGAATGGCTGCAGACCGAATGGCCTGAACTGGACGTGCACTGCACCTCCGTCACCGAACAGTGGTCCACCATTGCCGTCGTCGGGCCCAAATCCCGCGCCGTTCTCGCAAAGCTGGCACCGGAACTGGCCGCCGACGGCGGTCTCGACGCCGAGGCGTTCCCGTTCATGACCTTCCGCGAAACCACCCTCGCCTCCGGCGTGCAGGCCCGGGTCTGCCGGATCTCGTTCTCCGGCGAACTGGCCTACGAAATCAACATCCCGTCCTGGTACGGGCTGAACACCTGGGAGGCCGTGGCCGCCGCAGGGGCCGAATTCAATATCACCCCCTACGGCACCGAAACCATGCACGTGCTCCGCGCCGAAAAGGGCTACCCGATCGTCGGGCAGGACACCGACGGGACTGTCACGCCGCAGGACGCCGGCATGGAATGGGTCGTGTCCAAAGCCAAGGACTTCATCGGCAAGCGCTCCTACGCCCGCAAGGACGCCGGCCGCACCGACCGGAAGCACCTGGTCAGCGTCCTTCCCGTGGACGGCACAATCCGGCTGCCCGAAGGCACCCAGCTGGTGGAAAAGGGGATTGCCACGAACCCCGCCGACGGCCCGGTCCCCATGCAGGGATTCGTGACCTCGAGCTACCACAGCGCCGCGCTGGGACGTTCCTTTGGGCTGGCACTGATCAAGAATGGCCGCAACCGCATCGGCGAGACCCTCGTGGCCGCCGCCGGCGACCAGCTGGTTGATGTCGTTATCGCAGAAACCGTACTTTTTGACCCCGAAGGGACCCGCAAAGATGGCTAAGACAGCAGCACTGACAGGCATCAATGGACTCCAGGACATCCGCCGCAGCCCCGCCTCCCACCTGACCGACGCGCTGGCGGCCGGCTCCGTACCGGGCAAGGTCGTCCTCACCGAAGGCCCGTTCCAGACCATGGTCGGAGTCCGCGTGGACCCCCGCTCCGAGGAAGGATCCCGGATCGCCGCCGTGACCGGCGGACTGCCGGTGCGCTGCGGCGAAGTGACCGGCACGGACGGCATCAGCGTCCTCTGGCTTGGACCGTCCGAGTTCCTGGTGGTGGCACCGGAAGCTGCCCACGATTCCCTGGGCGGCAACCTCATCGGATTCCTCGTGGAAGCACTGGGCGACGCCCCGGGCCAGGTGGTGGACCTCTCCGCGAACCGCACCACGTTCGAGCTCTCAGGCCCGCAGGCCCGGGCCGTTCTGGAAAAGGGCTGCGCCCTTGACCTGCACCCCCGCAGCTTCACCGCGGGAACAGCCCTGAACACCGAGGTGGGCAACATCCCGGTGGTCCTTGAGAAAACCGGGGAGGAAAGCTTCCGGCTCTTCCCACGCGCCTCCTTCGCGGAGTTCCTGGGCCGGTGGCTCCTCGATGCAATGCGCGAGTACGACTCGCCGGAGGTCCCCTGATGGCGCTTAGCGTCCTGGATCTCTTTTCCGTTGGCATCGGGCCCTCGTCGTCACACACGGTCGGCCCGATGCGGGCGGCAAAGCTGTTCGCCGACGGACTCAAGGGCGACGGCCACCTGAGCGCCACCAAACGCGTCCAGGCTGAGTTGTTCGGTTCCCTCGGTGCGACCGGGCGGGGCCATGGCTCGGACAAGGCAGTGGTCCTGGGCTTCACAGGGCTGGACCCGGAAACCGTGGACACCGCCACGGCTGATGACCAGGTGGCCGCCGCAGCCCTTGACGCGGAACTGTGGGTGTGCGGGGACCACCGGGTGGATTTCAACTGGGACGAGGACGTGGTGCTGCACCGGCGCAAGTCCCTCCCAGCCCACCCCAACGGCATGACCTTCCGGGCCCTCGACCACGGCGGGGCCGTCCTGAGCGAACGGAGCTTCTACTCCATCGGCGGCGGCTTTGTGGTGGACGGCGACGCCGACGCCGGCGACCGCGTGGTGGCCGACGCTACAGTCCTCCCCTTCCCGTTCACCACCGCCGACCAACTCCTGGAGATCTGCAAGCGCGAGGACATGTCCATCTCCGACGTCATGCTCGCCAACGAACTCGTCTGGCGCAGCGAAGCGGAACTCCGTGAGAAGCTGCTGGCACTCTGGGCAGTCATGCGCGAATGCGTGGACAACGGCTGCGCCGCGGAAGGGATCCTTCCCGGCGGACTGAACGTCAGGCGCCGGGCGCCGTCGTTATTCCAGACCCTGACCGCGGACACAGGCGTCACCGATCCGCTGCGGGCCATGGAATGGGTGAACCTCTTCGCCCTCGCCGTCAACGAGGAAAACGCCGCGGGCGGGCGCATCGTCACCGCACCCACCAACGGCGCGGCGGGAATCGTCCCCGCCGTCCTGCACTACTACGTGAAGTTTGTTCCCGGCGCCAACGACGACGGCGTGGTCCGGTTCCTCCTTGCGGCGGCCGCCGTCGGAATCCTCTTCAAGATCAACGCCTCCATCTCCGGAGCCGAAGTGGGCTGCCAGGGCGAGGTGGGCTCGGCATGCTCCATGGCGGCCGCCGGGCTCTGCGAGGTCCTCGGCGGCACCCCCGCGCAGGTGGAAAACGCCGCGGAAGTGGGGATCGAACACAACCTCGGGCTGACCTGCGATCCGGTGGGCGGCCTGGTGCAGATCCCCTGCATCGAACGGAACGCCATCGCCAGCGTGAAGGCCATCAACGCCGCGCGGCTGTCCCTGCACGGGGACGGCAGCCACAAAGTATCCCTCGACAAAGCCATCAAAACCATGCGGGAGACAGGAGCGGACATGAAAACCAAGTACAAGGAAACCTCCCGCGGGGGTCTCGCCGTCAACGTCATCGAGTGCTGAGCCCTGAAGTGCCCGTTGCTCCAAGCGTGAACAAGCACCCAGGCAGATACGAACACGTCAACATCGCCGGCAGCAACCGCGTCAAGCGCGGCTGGTAGCGGATTATGTGGGATACGAGCCCGGGCCGGACCTCGGCTGGACGCGGGCCGCGCAGCGCCTGGGCCCGGCTGACGGGCAACACGGTGGAGGTGTGGCTTTTAGGGGAGCACATCGTGACCGGCGTCGTGGAACAAGCCGCTGACGACGGATCCGTCCTTTGGATTGCGGCCGCCGGAGCCAGCACGCGAAAGCTCTTTGATAAGCCGACCGGATATAACGTCCTGGCCGAGTACACCTAGCCGCCCAGGGAGTGCTACTTCCACCCGCAAGCAGTCTCCCGGGTGGAGGCGCGGTGGCGCGCGACTGCGCGCTGGAGCAGGGCGTCCTGTCAGCGGGATGCACCGTCACGATTTTGGCCATATTCTGGCCAAGTGATTACAAACACCATGAAGTCAGGCCAACAGGGCGAACAGATTGACAGGCAGGCGCGCATTCTCGAAGCGGCACTGGAGCTGCTGTCACGCCACGGCATCTCAGGTGTCAATATGCGCGCCGTGGCCCGGGAAGCCGGCGTCGCACTCGGGCTGGTGAACTACTACTTCGAAGACAAGATGAGCCTCATCCGTGCGGTCTTGCATCAGATCGACGAACGCGATGTCAAGCTGGTCGCCCCCGATCCGGCATCGCCCCCCGACGGGCAGCTCCAGAAGGCTCTTCGCCGCCTTGCGGACCCGGAATTCCTCACCACCGAACATCTGTCCCTGCGCCTCCACCTCTGGGCTCTCGCGCAGGCCCATGAAGACTTTGCGCTGATTAACGCGGCGGCCTTCGAACGGTACCTCAGTGGACTCGCGGCGCTGATAGGTAATGCGAAACCTGAACTTTCCAGTGATGAATGTAGGGTGCGGGCGGCGGACATTGTTGTCGTGCAAAACGGGATGTGGCTGACAGCGCTCCTGGGCGTGGACGAGTCCTCCATCCAAAGGAGCATCGCCCGTACTGAGGAGATCGCCTTCGCCGCCTAGCGGTGGGATTGCCCAGGCATTCCGTGAAGGCGCCAGCGCCTTCCAACGACGCTAGGACCCTTCAAGCTCGGCCACCGCGCGGCCGCCAGTCCCTGGCGCGTACCGGGCCGCCGTAGCCCTTGAACGTAACAAACAAACTTTTTTGAACACTTGTCCAGTAGTGCTATTGAACACTTGTTCAAGTTACATTACTGTTCAGCGGTATGACCTACACCACACCAGTGACGTCTTACGGTTTCTCCGGAGCGCCACGGTGTACCGCCAGTTCCCGGAAGCAGGATCACCGGCCCTGGGCGGAAGATCTGCGCCAGGCAGAAGGAGAGTTTGCAGCATGACAAAAACCAACTACGACTACGTCATCGTCGGTGGCGGAAGCGCGGGGTCCGTGCTTGCCAACCGTCTGAGTGATGGAGGCCAGAGCAGCGTCCTGGTCCTCGAAGCGGGGCGGAGTGACTACCCCTGGGACCTCTTCATCCAGATGCCCGCCGCGCTGACCTTTCCCAGCGGCAATCCTTTGTACGACTGGCGATACCAGTCGGACCCCGAGCCTCACATGGGCGGCCGTCGGGTAGCGCACGCACGCGGCAAGGTACTGGGCGGCTCCAGCTCAATCAACGGCATGATCTTCCAGCGCGGAAACCCGCTCGACTACGAACGCTGGGGCGCGGACGCCGGGATGGAAACCTGGGACTTCGCGCATTGCCTGCCGTACTTCAACAGGATGGAAAACGCGTCCGCCGCGGACCCGGACGATGAGCTGCGAGGGCACTCAGGCCCCCTCGTGCTGGAACGCGGCCCGGCCACGAACCCCCTGTTCCAGGCTTTCTTCGCCGCCGCCCAGGAAGCCGGGTACCCGCTGACGGATGACGTCAACGGTTACCGCCAGGAAGGCTTCGCGGCATTTGACCGCAACGTCCACAAAGGCCAGCGGCTCTCGGCGTCCCGCGCCTACCTCCGGCCTAATTTCGGCCGGGACAACTTGACCATCCTGACCCGGGCCTTGGTCACCAAGGTCAACTTCACGGGCAACGTGGCTACCGGCGTCACTTACCGCCGCAATGGCAGGACCCACCAGGTGAACGCAGGCGAAGTGATCCTCGCAGGCGGCGCCATCAACACCCCACAGCTGCTCCAGCTCTCCGGCGTTGGAGATGCGACCCACCTGAACTCCCTGGGCATCAACTCCGTTGTCAACCTGCCCGGCGTCGGCGAAAACCTCCAAGACCACCTCGAGGTCTACATCCAGCACGCCTGCACCCAGCCGGTCTCCATGCAGCCTAACCTTGACCTGTGGCGCTACCCGCTGATCGGGCTTCAATGGCTGCTGGGCCGGACGGGACCGGCAGCCACCAACCACTTCGAGGGCGGCGGCTTCGTCCGCTCCAACGAGGACGTTGCGTACCCGAACCTGATGTTCCATTTCCTTCCGGTCGCAGTCCGCTACGACGGCCAGAAGGCCGATGCCAAGCACGGCTACCAGGTGCACATCGGCCCCATGTACTCCGACTCCCGCGGCACCCTCAAGATCACGTCCACTGATCCCACCGTGCACCCGTCCATGGTGTTCAACTATCTCTCCACGGACCAGGACCGCCGCGAATGGGTTGAGGCCGTTCGAGTTGCCCGTGACATCCTGGGCCAGTCCGCCATGGACCCCTTCAGCGGGGGCGAGCTGTCTCCAGGCCGGGCCGTGCAGACGGACGCGGAGATCCTCGACTGGGTTGCCCGCGACGCCGAAACAGCACTCCACCCGTCCTGCACTGCGAAGATGGGCCCCGATTCCGATCCCATGGCTGTCGTGAACCCGCTTGACATGACCGTGCACGGCACCAGGGGCCTCCGCGTGGTGGACGCCTCCGCCATGCCCTATGTCACCAACGGCAACATCTACGCGCCTGTCATGATGCTCGCTGAAAAGGCCGCCGACCTGATCGCCGGCAATGCACCGTTGGCGCCGCAGCACACGGAGTTCTACCGGCACGGCGTCAGCCCGTTGGAGCGTAACGGCAACGCCGCCCCTGCGACCAGGGGCTAGGAATGACGGATGCACACACCAGAAGGAGAGACAATGACTGCCACAGCTGAGCAAGTCCATCAGGCCGGGAAATCACGGGATCCCATCAAGGGCCTTTACATCGGCGGAGCCTGGCAGCAGGCGTCCGACGGCGGCACCACCTCCGTGCGCTGCCCGGCAGACGGTCACGAAGTGGCAGTGGTCGTGTCGTCCACCATCGAGGATGCCGAGCGGGCGATCGCCAGTGCACGGGCAACGTTCGATGGCGGCCCGTGGCGCAAGCTCACAGATATCGAGCGGGGTAGCGTGCTGCTGCGCGTGGCCGACCTGCTTGAGCGGGACAAGGCCGCCTACGCCCAGGCGGAGGCGCTCGACACCGGCAAACGCCTCGTCGAGGCCGAGTACGACATAGACGACATTGCTGCCTGCTTCCGTTACTACGGAAAGATCGCAGGCCTCGACGCCGGCCGGGTGATCGACACGGGCCGGCCCAACGCCATCAGCCGCGTGGTCTACGAGCCGCTCGGTGTCTGTGCCCTCATCGCACCGTGGAACTACCCGCTCCTCCAGGCTGCATGGAAGGTGGCGCCGGCACTCGTCGCCGGAAACTCGTTCGTGCTGAAGCCCAGCGAGCTCACACCGTCTACCTCGATCCTGCTCATGGAAACCCTCGAAGAGGCAGGCGTCCCTGCCGGCGTCGCCAATCTCGTCACCGGACCCGGCTCGACGGTGGGCGGCCCACTCAGCTCCGACCCGCGCGTCGACCTCGTCTCCCTGACCGGAAGCCTGGCGACAGGCCAGACGATCATGGCCGCGGCCGCGGCGACAGTGAAGAACGTCGCCTTCGAACTCGGCGGGAAGAACCCGAACGTCGTCTTCGCGGACGCCGACTGGGACGCCGCCGTCGACAACGCCCTGACAGCCGTTTTCCTGCACTCCGGGCAGGTCTGCTCGGCAGGGGCGCGGCTCGTCGTCGAGGAGTCGATTGCAGACCGCTTTGTGGCCGAGATCGTGGAACGGGCGAAAAAGATCCGGATGGGCGGGCCGTTCGATCCCAACGCCGAGACCGGGCCGCTCATTTCCGCCAAGCACCGGGACCAGGTCCACGCCTACGTACAGGCCGGCATTGCGGAGGGCGCCGAGCTGCTGTGTGGCGGCTACATCCCTGACGAGGGACCGCTCGCCGACGGTTACTTCTACCCGCCCACCGTCCTCGGCAACTGCCGCTCCGGCATGAGCGTACTGCGCGAGGAGTCATTCGGCCCGGTGCTGACCATCGAGACGTTCCGGACCGAGGATCAGGCCACCGCAATCGCGAACGATACAGAGTACGGCCTGGCCGGCGCGGTATGGACATCGGACGCCTCCAAAGCGCAGCGCGTCGCCGGCGCCCTCCGGCACGGAACCGTGTGGATCAACGACTACCACCCGTACGTACCCCAGGCCGAGTGGGGCGGCTTCGGGAAGTCCGGGATCGGCCGCGAACTCGGCCGGGCGGGCCTCAACGAGTACCGCGAGGCAAAGCACATCTGGCAGAACATCCAGCCTGCGCCCAGCGGCTGGTTCGGCGCGGCTCCGGCTCCGAAGGAAACGGGGGAGGGCACAGCCAACTAGGCAACAGCAGTGGGGAAACAGCCGGGCGTCACAACGGCGCGGCGCCCGGTCGCTTGGTTTCATCTGCGTCCAGACCGGCCGCAAATCACCACCATCGTGCTTTTCTGACTTAGGAGTTCAATTGATAGAACCCAGCAAGAGTACTGATTCAAGCGGCATGGACCAGTTCGGCTATGCCCAGACCTTGGACCGAAGCATCGGCAAGTTCGCCAGCTTCGCGGCCGGAGTCAGCTACATCTCCATCCTTACCGGCGTTTTTCAACTCTTCTATTTCGGTTTCGCGATGGCCGGCCCGGCCTACGCCTGGTCCTGGCCGCTTGTCTTCGCCGGGCAGCTGATGGTGGCTTTATGTTTCGCCGAACTGGCAGGGCGTTACCCTGTGGCCGGTTCGGTCTACAACTGGGCCAAAAGGCTCTCCTCCGGCACCTTCGCCTGGCTGGCCGGGTGGCTGTTGTTAATTTCCTCAATTGTGGCCCTGGGCGCCGTGGCACTGGCCCTCCAGCTCACCCTGCCCCAGATCTGGTCCGGGTTTCAGATCATCGGTGACGGCACCGGCACCTACGACTTCGCCCTCAACGGGGTACTGCTGGCGAGCATCATGATCGGCATCTCCACCCTCATCAACGCCTTCGGGGTGAAACTCATGACCAAGATCAACAGCGTAGGCGTCCTCGTTGAACTTGTTGCCGCGGTGTTGCTTATCCTCGCACTTGCATGGCACATGGTCCGAGGACCCGGGGTCCTCTTCGAAACCACCGGGTTTGGGGCGGACCACCCCTTGGGCTTCTTCGGAGTGTTCATCATCGGCGCCATGGCATCGGGCTACGTGATGTACGGCTTTGATACTGCCAGCTCCCTCGGCGAAGAGACGAAGGACCCGAAACGCACGGCACCCAGGGCCATCCTGCGGGCGATCACCGCGTCCTTTGTGCTGGGCGGACTGATCTTGCTCACCGGACTCCTCGCGGCCCCGGACCTAAATGATCCCAAGCTGGGCTCCGCTGACGGCGGCCTGCAATACATAGTGCTCTCCGTGCTGGGTGGTCCCTTCGGCAAAGCCTTCCTGCTGTGCATCGTGGTAGCCGTCATGGTCTGTACACTGGCCGTCCACGCCGCCGCCATCCGCATGATGTTTGCAATGGCACGGGACAACAACCTTCCCTTCAGCCGCCATCTGGGCAAGGTACACCCCGTACGGAAGACCCCAACGGTCGCCGCCATCGTGATCGGAATCATCGCGATCATCCCGCTGATCGTGAACGTTTCCCAGCCCGCCATCTTCACCATCCTCTCCAGCATCAGCATTGTCCTGATCTACCTTTCCTACCTGCTGGTGACCGTGCCCATGCTTCGGAACCGCCTGGCCAAAAAGTGGCCGCTGCCTGATGACGGCACCGAGCCCGGCTTCAGCCTGGGCAAATGGGGACTGCCGGTGAACATCCTCGCGGTCCTGTGGGGCGGCGCCATGACACTGAACCTCATTTGGCCACGCCCGGAAATTTACAACTCCGTGCCGCCATTCGAGTGGTACCTGCAGTGGGGCGGGGTTCTCTTCGTCGCCGCCGTCACCCTCACCGGCGTCCTGATGTACCGACTGAAGCTCCGGCACCAGACGGGTGTCCTCGCCGGGCATGCAGCCGCAACCACAGCACCTCCGTCGCTGGGCTCCGCCGAGACGAAATCGGAAGTGCCCATTAGCGTGATGTAACGGCCCGGTCCCCGGGCGTGTTGTTCCCGGACGTGAGGCGGCCATCGCGTGAGGAGTTTTCACGCGATGACCGCACTTATGTCCTTGACCTGTCCGTTTCGCGTCCGAGCAACTCGAGCTGGCCTCCCCGGATCTGATGCTATCCATGCTGACAGCGTTCATCAACGCGCTGTTGAGCGCAGAGGCCGACGCGGTCTGCGCGCCGAATACGGTGCCCGTTCCGAGGCCCGCACCAACTCCCGGAACGGGTACCGGCACCCGCACTGGCACTCTGGACGTCGCTATCCCAAACTCCGGCAGGGGTGCTATTTCCCGGACTGGCTACTCGAGCGCCGACGCCGGGCCGAGGCCGTCCTGACGACCGTGGTCGCGTACTACTACCTGCTCGGGGTGAGACCCGACGGATGGAAAAATTCGTCGAATCCTTGGGCCTCACCCGGCCCTCCAAGTCCCAGGTTTCGGTCATGGCCGCGGACCTCGATTCCCAGGTCGAGGCGTTCCGGACCCGCCCGCTGGATGCTCGCCCGACGTTTGTCGCCGCCGACGCCCTCGTCCTGGGCTAATCATTCGGCGACGGTCTGTGCGTGGCTGATCTCTGCTCCCGGCTTCGGCAGGTCAACGCGCAGTGTGGCACCGAGGTGGGTGTCGATGAGTGTGTTCCAGACGAGGGCTTCGCGGGGCTATCGGGACCCGGTAATGCTGGTCACCATCGAGCACAACCGCTACCGGGCAGCGACTTAAGATCCATGCCATCAACTTGACTCAGCCTGCGAAGCCCGTAGCCGTAACTCCCTTAGAACAGCGGCCAGGGCACCGCCGACATCTCACCGCTTGGAGCCGGAAACCGCCCTGCCAAAGGAGTACTGGCCGAGCCAGTACCACCGAGCACGGTAGCGCCGTCATGGCGCGGGCCGAAACACCTGGACTGGTGAGCCCAAGCTTAGGGCAGCGGCCAACGCAGCGCTTTGGGTGCCCCACTTCTGCAAGGGCGGCCAGTAAGAATCGGTCATGCCGCTACGAACCCTTTCAACTATGAGATGTTCGGAAAGGAGGAACGAACAACCATGACCCATGTTGACTCCCAAACTGTGCAATGCCACCGCGGTCGGTATCTGATAGCAGTTGTCACCGACGCTTCGGAGAACATTGGGCCAGAGCGGGGCCACTTCACGCAAAGCGTGCAACTACCGTGGCCAGAACGGTCACGGCAGACTCCTGGGCTCGGCAACAAAGTGGGCAAAAAGGGGGTGTGCACAATGTGCACACCCTGGGCTTCGGATCGGGTCGTACCGGTGCCGGACTGTGCCGGATTGCGGAGGTTGGTCGGGGGAGTGGCGGGAATTCAAGGGCCGGAACCCGGTTCGAGTCCCACCTCGGGCACAGTGTTTCCGCAGGTCAGGGGCCTTTTAGGTGTTTTTTCGTGTGGACAGTGTCCACACTCTCGCCTCTGATCTGATGTTCCGGGTGTGTGGGGTCCCGGATAGACCTATTCGGTTGTGTAGGGGAGTAGCTCTCTACGGCGGGCCGGGTACCGCCCTGCGGGGCCTCTTATGGGTTTTCATACTCGGTCGTCCTTCCGTCGGGTTTTCGCTTTCACCACTTCATGGTGGCTAGGGCCGCTCACAACATGACTTGCTGAATATTTTTGGATTGACCCAGGGGTTGCGGCCGTTCGGGAATTTCCGCTCTGATGCCTGTTCATGCAGGAACACGGGGGGGGAACGGCATGACATGGCAATCATGAGCTCGCTGAGCCTGGCCAGTCGGTAGGCGGGGCCGGCCTCGAACCAGGGCTCAACACGCGCCTGCACAACCGCGAAAACAGGCGGCCCGCAGTGCAAGCGAGTATGGAAAATGACAAGTTCCTCGGCCCTCCCTACGCCATCTCAAAAGGGGCCCAACTGTCTGAGTAATTGATCGTATTTGAGATGCATGGGGAGACGACCGCACTCCGCTGCCGACTGGGCTTCAACCCTGCAGTCATGTCAACTTGATTCAGAACCACCCACGATGTTGCTGACCTATTTGGTCGTCGTAGCGACGGATGACCCATCCACGACACCCTCACCGCAGACCTGCACACGCTCCTCGAGGCACTCGAGCTCACCGACACGACCCTCGTCGGATTTTCCATGGGCGGCGGTGAAGTGGCCCGGTACTTCACCAAGTACGGTACCGACCGGGTGCGCAGCGTCGTTTTCGCCGCGGCCGTCCCCCCGTACATGATGCGGGGCCAGGACAACCCGGATGGGCCTCTCACCAAGAACGCAGCAGCCGAGATGACTTCTGGCCTGACGAACGACGAAGACTCCTTCTACGACGATTGCACCCGGCAAT
Source organism: Pseudarthrobacter linnaei (assembly GCF_055412825.1). Classification (NCBI taxonomy): domain Bacteria; kingdom Bacillati; phylum Actinomycetota; class Actinomycetes; order Micrococcales; family Micrococcaceae; genus Pseudarthrobacter; species Pseudarthrobacter linnaei. Next base: position 5,149 of record NZ_JBVAYX010000017.1, on the reverse strand, counting down.
TCTTCTCCGTCAACGGGGACCGAGCAGCAGCGTCAGGAAGCCCTCCGGCTCTGCAAGCAGGCTGACAAAAAGGCGGCGCTGGCCTGTATGGAAGCTTTCGGCACAACCGACTTCCGCGACGACCTGCATAAGGTCACAGTCCCGGCCCTCGTCCTGCACGGCGACGGCGACGGCACCGTGCCCTTCGAAGGATCCGGTGCCAGGACCCACGCAGCCCTGCCCGGGAGCGACCTGCACGTTCTCCACGGCGCACCGCACGGCTGCAACGTGAGCCACCCCGATGAGTTCAACCAGGCACTGCTGACGTTCCTACAGAAATAGGGGCCCGGCGCTACAGCGGGACATCATTGCAGCGAGGCAGGGTGAGGCGGCCACAAAGGCCACCTCACCCACTTCTTACTCGATTCCGGAGACCAGATCAATCTTCTACCCGGGCGACGCCGGAGGAGCATGATGGGCTCTGGGAGAAGGCGAGAGCCCTGCGTGACTTGCTGCGGCATTCCTGTTTCCATCACGTCTGGGGCCAAAGAGTCGTGTGGTTCAGGTGCATAGCAGCGCAGCACACACCCGAGCGTTGGCGCGTTTGACGACCACGTAGAGGGCCCGGATGCTTCCTTCCGTCACGCGGCTCTTCATCAAATCGCCCACACCGGGTGATATCTCGGATCCGCTGTTATGGCCTGCATCAGGGCCACCGCGATGCACGTCAGCGCCGCCGGTTTGCTGATGCAGGGCGTGGGCAAGACGGCGCCCGGGCGTCGGCGCTTTCAAGGCACCGGATACCGGGCCATCACTTTGCGAGTCCACGTCGGGCAGTCCGCAAGTGCAGGGGTGACGAATAGGGTCTGTGGGTAGTTTCCTGATAGGCGCGCCATTCCGGCGTGCGGAGGACACGTCCCCGGAAAAGGCATTGTCATGAGAACGATCAAGCGCATTTTGACCGCAGCAGCCACCTTGTCGTTGGTGGCCATTACTGGATGTGCCACCCAGGAAGGAGGGCCTTCCGCCGCGCCGCCCGCCACCAGTTCCTCTGCCCCGTCAGCTGATGGAGCTGCCTCGGCCGGTGAGGCTGTCGTGACCATCAGGGGCTTCGCGTATGAGGTTCCGGCGTCGGTGAAGCCGGGGGCGATGGTGACGGTGACGAACGCGGACAGCGCCCCGCACACCCTGACGGCCAAGGCCAAGGGCGGTTTCGACGTCGAAATCCCGGGCGGTGCAACGGCGAGCTTCCGGGCGCCGGATGTCCCCGGTGAGTACGGTATTATTTGCAGCTTTCATCCGCAGATGACGGGGACGCTGGTCGTGAAATGAACCGGACAATACTGAAACTGCAAGCACGGTCTTTATGGCTGCTGCGTATCGGTGGCGCGGCCGGCCTGGTGGTCAGTGCCGTGGTCCATCTCCAGCTCGCCCCGGGCTATCAGCAGGCCGCGCCGGGCGGTCTCGGGCAAGGCACCTTGTTTTTGATCCAGGCCGGGGCAGCGGGCCTGGCCGCGGTGTTGGTGCTGCTGAAAAATTCACGGGCGGCTTTCGCGGCTGTCGCCGTGGTTGCGTTGTCGTCCCTGGTCGCGGTCATCCTGTAGCGGTACGTCCAGGTCCCTGCTATTGGGCCGCTGCCTTCGATGTATGAACCGGTCTGGTACGCGGCCAAGGTCATCACGGCGGTGGCCGAAGCGGCCGCGGGCGGCCTGGCTCTGGCAGGGTACGCCCTGCTGCACAAGACCCGGTCCGGATCAGGGCCAGCTGCCAGGGGCCGCCGCCGGGGGCTTCAACGGCCTGACCGGACGGGGTTACCTGCCACGGAATAGCGTCTCTGCTGCCCGCCCGCCGGTGGCCTGCCCGAAAAATGAGAGCCGTGCCACATATTCACCCATCCTTGTCCGGTTTCGTTCCGAAGTACCAGTGGCCCCTCTCCGGGGTGCGAACATCCCACGCTCGTGAATGAGGAGATTTTCCTATGAAGAAGACACTTCGCCTTATGGCGGTCCCCACCCTGGCCTTGGCCGCCATTGCCCTGTCCGGTTCCCCTGCGATGGCAGCGGACCAGTCCTACCAGTCCACCCTGGGCCAGCTCAACGGCAGCAAAGGCTCGGGCACCATCACTGTTGATGTCAAGGGCAACCAGGCCCACGTTGTCCTGAAGGTCTCCGGCATGCCCGCGACGTTCATGGACGCCCCGTACCCGCACGTCCAGCACATCCATGGCGGAGCCCAGGGCGTCTGCCCGGCGCCCTCGGCCGATAAGGACGGCGACAAGGTCGTCTCCACCACCGAAGGCGCTCCGTTTTACGGCGCCATCGTCACCACCCTATCGACCAGCGGTGACACCAGCCCCGCAGCGGGCCTTGATCTTAAGGTCGGCGGCCAGGGTGCTGCCTACACCGTGGACCGCACGTTCGAGCTGAACGCCGAAACCAAGGCAGCTCTGGAAGCAGGCACCGCCGTCGTGGTCGTCCACGGCCTTGACCCCGCCAGCCTGAGTGCGGCAGGGCAGGCCGCCAAGAGCGACCTTGCCCCGACGCTTCCGCTGGCCGCCACGTCCCCTGCCCTGTGCGGGACGTTGAAGGCCGGGCAGATGAAGGTGCCGGCCGGCGGCGCTGACACCGGTGTCAGCCAGGAAACCGGTACCGACACCGGGGCCCTCGCCGTCGGTGGCGGCCTGGCCCTGGTCGCACTTGCCGGCGGAGCCTACGTTGTCCGCCGCCGCAGCGCCGGTTCAGCAGCCTAAGCACCGGCTGACCGGATCACCACTGTGACACTCATGAATTCCGGCCGCCGCGGGGGCCTGCGGGCCTCCACGGCGGCCGGGGTTCTGCTCCTGCTGACCCTGGCTGGCTGCGGTGCGGGAAACAACGAAACGCTGGACGTCGGCTCCCCACCTTCCGCTTCCGCCGCGGCGGCCACCCCCGCCGCGCCCGGTTCCGACGTGCAGGCACCTCCCCCCTCGGGTCCGGCCGCCGCGCCTCCCGTGGCAGAGCCCGCGGTGCTGACCCGATCCGAGCCGGTGACCCTTGAAATCCCGGCCATCGGCGTGCGAACCGACCTCCTTAAACTTGGACTCCGCGAGAACGGTTCCCTGGAAGTTCCCCCCACCGGAAGCGGAGCGCCCGCCAGCTGGTACGACGGTTCCCCCACGCCCGGAGAACGAGGACCCTCGGTGATGCTGGGCCACGTGAACGCTGACGGTGGCGCCACCGGGGTGTTCGCTGACCTCCGAAAGCTCACACCAGGCACCGATATCAATGTCTCCCGAACGGACGGCAGCATCGCCGTGTTCACCGTTGACCGCGGCGCCAAGTACAGCAAAAACAACTTTCCTACCCTCGAGGTCTACGGCAACACCCCCGGCGCTGAGCTCCGGCTCATCACGTGCGACGGCTACGACCCCGCCACCAAACTCTTCGACGACAATTACGTCATCTACGCCAAACTCAAAGCCTGACAACGGCCGCTGACCCGGAAAATGCGGCGGCCAGGATGGAAAAGCTGTGAAATACCGCAAGCCACTAATTGCCTCCTTGGCCATGTCCGCTCTGCTGCTATCAGGCTGCGCCGCGTCCGCCAGCGTGGTGCCATCGAACGCGCCGCCGACCTCACCCGCAGCTGCATCTGAAACCGGTCAAACCGGCAGCCACGGCGGCGAGCATCACAGCCAGGGATCGGCCCCACCGAATGCGACGCCGGACGGTCCCAGCGCCGCTGCCCTGATGGTATGCGGCGACCAGCCAATGGACAGGCTCACATCCATCCTGGACCTGGACTCAGACCCGCACACCGTCAACGACTGGGCCGACAATACCTTCACCTGCACCTACCACCTGGCCGAAGGGCCACTGGAAATCTCCGTCCAGGAAGCTGCGGACAAGGCATCGGCACTGAAATACTTCGACGCGATGCAGGCCCTGGCAAAAGACGCGAAACCCATCGAAGGCCTGGCGAACCTCGGATTCCCGGCCTACGAAACCGCCGACGGATCAGCCGTTTTCCAAAAAGACAACTTCGTCCTGCACGTGAACGCCTCCGGCCTGCCCCCCATTTTGGGACCAGACGGCATCACCAGGAACGCTCTGGCCTACCAGCTCTCCACCACCATCCTCGCCTGCTGGATCGAACACCCCTGACTCACCTCCTCAGCACGTCACCGCGGACGGGCCCCACGAAAGGTTCATCATGAAGTCAAACATCAGAACAACCTGGACAATCGGACTCGCAGCAATAGCCTTGTTCGCCCTCTCCGGCTGCGGGAACGCAGTCATGCCCGGTTCCGGCACGACGTCAGCACCAGCAGGAACAGCGCAGCCAACATCAGCTCCATCCACCACCACTGAACCTGTTCCCTCGACCTCCAGCCCGGGCTCTTCGTCCGCAGCTGCTTCGGCGGAGATACTGATCAAGGGCTTCAAATACCAGGGCGCGGAAACCGTGAGCCCCGGAGCGACGGTCACCGTCACCAACGAAGACATCGAAGCGCACACCATCACCGCGGACACCGGCAACGCGTTCGACGCCATTATCAAAGTCGGCACCGGCACCTTCACCGCCCCAACCGAACCAGGGACCTACGCCTACCACTGCAACTTCCACGGCAACATGAAAGGCACCTTCACCGTGAAATAGGAGCCACAAGAGATCCCGCCCGGCGGGTCCTTTTACAGTCGCTGCCGGCGGGGCTCCGTAGTCCTCAGAGGTCCGAGCGGGTCCGCCTGGCGTCGCGGCGGGACGGCAGGCCACACCGCATGCGCGGCGCCATCAGGGCACGGACTAACAGGGGCTAAAGATATCGTTCTTTAAGGCGCTGCTGGTGGGCCATGACATCCTTGGGCTAGCTGGCAATAACGAACGGCACGGCAACGATGACGAACAGCAGATAGCAAATACAGAGGTTGCTGTCGTCTCGGCCGTAGCGAGCATCAGGAAGGCCACCATTTTTGATTATGGCAGTTTGAGTGGGGACCGGTTCTGCAGTTTGAGTTGAGCCCACTTCGCGGCTCGCCGGTTGTTGAATCGCAGTTTCAGCCGCGGGCAGGACCCGGTTGCAGCCGCGGTTGTACTTCTCCAGGGCAAAGTCAAGCAGTCGGAGCAACGCCGGGGGTTTAGGCTGCGTGCAGCAGCTGGTTCAGCCGGTTGGCTGGGGTCTCGAGGTTGAGGG
>NZ_JBVAYX010000016.1:0-78028 GCF_055412825.1 Pseudarthrobacter linnaei | reverse complement strand
GCCGGGGACCGCCGCTACCTCTCCGAGGCCTCCATGGCCGAACTCAAGGCCATGAACACCACACCCGCCACGCCAATCGAGGAGGCGATTTTGCTTCCCGAACTCACGGCAGCATAATCAACTAACTGACCTGCACGGTGTCGAGAAAACTCCACCACTCAGCGGGACGTAACCGTGCCCCGCTCCGCCTGGGCGCTGAGGCGAGCCCCGGCGCTCAAGAGCTAGGGCTCTGGTACTAACAGACTCTGTAGCTCTGCAGGAGCGACGCCGACAGCGGAATATTATGACAAGTCAGCGCCCAAAAGGGGCACAGTAGCTAGCGTCGCGCCCTTCGTACGGGGCGCCTCCGGCTGTGCGCTAATCCATAATCAGCAGTCTTGGATTTTCGCTAGGCCGGATGGTGATCCCTTCCCGGCAGTCAAAAGCTCTACGGCCCGAGCCGGCGTCCGGAATAATCCACACGATGTCAGCATCTTGGGTGAGTATGTCGACTGTGGCTTCATAGTGAAGTCTTCCGGGTTCTTTGACGGCGACGCGGTCACCCGGGTTGAGGTAGGACCAATTCTGCGCGGTGGTTTGCTCTTCTAACATGTCGCCCAACTTCCTTCGGTGATCAATGGGTCTTGCCGTGGCAGTCTGAGGTTGGGATTCTGACTTGGCCCACACGGCGAATGACATTCGGTCGTCGACCGATTGCCGGGCATCTCAAGGGAAGCTCTAAACGTTGGTCTTTCGAGTTTTGGCCCTCGCTCGGCCTGCAGGCGGTTCCATGCACGCTGGGGACTCTATGGGGAGAGCCGACGGGTCTCATCGTCCGTTTCGTCTGATGTCACATACCAAATGTCGAATAGATCAAGTCTGAATCCAGAACAGGCCCAATGCTGGCAGTGCTTCCTTCACGGGTCCAAGGTGGTGAAGTTTTGACCTTGTCGTGCCTCGATCAGGTCGCCGATGCAGAGGTGGCTGAGGTCGTAGGGACGGAATTTACGGGAAGTGAGCGGTGTCGTCATGTTGCGGTCCTGAATACGTAGCGCCCGGTGTCCCGGGCCGTGGGGTTAGTCGGTTTCCGGTCCTGTGCAGTAGTGGCACGTTGTGTTTGAGTCCGTCATACAGTCGCCATTCGCTGCCGGCCGTTCTAATGGCAGGGCGGCGGTGACCCGGTCGTTTTGGACCAGCTGGTTCGTCGGGCGTTTCTTCATTTTGTTGTTCCAGGTCTTTGCTATTTGTCGGAGGGTCTGACCGGGGCCGCAGAAACACTTACACGAGGGGTCGTGGGCCCAAGGCAGGCGGTATTGGGCAGAAGTTCGGGCGATGCCCTCCCGGACTGTGCCGGGGCGCAAGTTCCTCAGACCCGCAGGTCAGTCGCCCTTTATCAGTGCGGTTACGGCGTCGTCGAACGTGCTGATCACTGCATCGATATCGGCTTTGGTGTGGGCCCTGCTGAGGAAGAACAAGCCCTTGCGCGTCGTGTAGACCCCCCTTGTAATCATCGCTTCGCAGAGGCGGGTGACGGTGGCCTTGTCGGAAGAGTAGACACCTTCCACGGAATGCGGGTCCGCGATATCTCCGTAGAGTATCTGTGCGAGAGACCCGATCTGATTGACCACAATCGGAATTGAGTGGGTCCGCCCGACCTCCTCCAAGCCTCTCTTGAGGCGGGAGCCCAGCGTGTGCAGGTACGAATAGAAGCCAGTGCCTTCTTCTTCGATCCGGGCGAGGGAGGCGATGGCGGCTTCCAGTGAAGCAGGCGTTCCGCTGTATGTGCCGGCGGCCGGCACCCGTCCGTCCTCTATGCAGGCCATTGCTTCCCTTGTTCCTGCGAGCATGCTCAGGGGGAATCCGTTTGCGATGCCTTTGGCGTAGGTGGCAAGGTCAGGAGTCACTCCCAGAAGACCGCTTGCCCCTGACGGAGAGACACGGAAGCCCGTGACGATCTCGTCGTAGATCACGAGGGCCCCGTGCTTGCGGCACACGTCTTTCAGCCCCTGTAGGTAGCCTTCGCGCGGCTTGTACGTCCCGAATCCTGTCACGAAGGGCTCCATGATTACGCCAGCTACCTGGTCTCCCACTTCTTCTATCAGCAGGGTGAACGCGTCCAGGTCATTCCAGGTGGTGACGACGATGTCGCTGGGAGGAGTGGCGCCTTCGACGGCGGGTTCGATGGCGACTGAACCGGGGATGTTGCCGGGGCCTCTATTGATCGGTCCTTGTGGGTCGTATCCCGGGATGTTTACATACACCGGGTCAATCCACCCGTGGAAGTGGCCCTGAAATTTCACGATCAGGTTCCGGCCGGTGGTTGTGCGGGCCACTCGTATGGCCAGCTGGACGGCTTCTGTGCCGGTGGTCATGAAGGTGACCCTCTCGGCGAAAGGCAATTGCTTGAGCGCGGCTTCTGCCAACACTGTTTCCCTGACGTAGGAGCCGCCGAACTGCACACCGTTATCAAGGGAACGCTTGGCTGCTTCGTTGATCAATGGGTCTGCATGTCCGATCAGGACGGGTCCATGGGCCATGACACAGTCAATGTACTTGTTGCCGTCGACATCCCAAAGGTAGGCCCCTTGGGCCTTAGCGAAGACGGCTTGGTTGTCACGCCGGCGGACCAGCGAGACCAGTCCACCTGGGATCGATCGTTTGGCTCGTTCAAACTCCCGGGCCGAGTTGCTGAGGTCGTAGTTGTTCCGAAGAATCGTGGATGTCATCGGTGGGCTTTCTTTGTTGATCGTCTCGTCCCGCAACCGCTTCAAGGAAGCGGGCGGTCCCGGAGATGCAGATGGGCTGGCGTCGGTTTAGCGCTGGAGCGAAAAGCGAGGTAGGCGGTGGCCTGTATGCGCGAGGAGTCATGAGGTGCGGGGGGCCTGGTAGTAACCTGACGTCGATCCGCCATCAACCGCATAAGTCATGCCATTGGCATAGCTCGACTCGGTCAGATGACGGGCGATTTTTGCGATTTCGTCCGGTTTCGCGAAGCGTCCAAGCGGGACGGCGTTTCGGTAATAGTCCTCGGTGCCCTCAGGGGACTCATCAAAAATCTTGCGCATCATGGGCGTTTCAACAAATCCGGGGCAGATTGCGTTGGACCGGATTCCTTCTGAGCCGAAGTCCAAGGCAAGGGATTTCACTAGGCCCACGACTCCGTGCTTAGAGGCGACGTACGCGGCGAGATCCTGGGCGCCGAAGGTGCCGGCATCGGACGCGATGGCAATGAAGGAACCCTTCGTTTCCCGCAGCGAGGGAATGCTGACTCGCGCGGTGACAAAGGACCCGGTCAGGTTGACGCCGATCACTCTCTGCCAGTCATCGAGGGAGGTGGTCTCAACGGTCCCTCCTGGGGCGATTCCAGCGCAGGCGATGACTGCGTTCACGGGACCAAACTCGGTTCGGGACTCGGCAAGTAGTTCCTGCAGCGAGTTCTCATCGGTGACGTCCGCACTGCGGTGCACTGTTTGCGCCCCGAGCAGGCTGGCTTCCTGTTGCAGAGTCAATAATCCTGCGGGGTCACGGTCGGTGATGACAAGGTTGTGCGTCTTAGCGAATTCAAGCGCTACGGCTCGGCCAATACCGCCAGTCGCACCGGTTATGAAAGCCGCCGGCCTGGGCGTGGCCGGTACGGTACCCGCTGTTGTGCTCATCAAAATCTATCCTTTTCGTTCTGGACGACCCGTTCGAAGGCTTTGACAGTTCGCTGGATGTCTTCGACGGTGTGGGCTGTGGACAGGAACAGACGGCCGTGAGGCAATAGGAACAGCCCCTCCTCGGACAGGGACCGAGACCACTGGTTCCAGAGAGTCCAGTCGGTTTCGTCAAAGTCCGATGCCGAGATGGGGTGGGTCTTTTCAAAGAGGACCTGAATGATCGGACCGAGGTGGTGAGCGTGTGCATCGACGCCATGGCCGTCGAAGACGTTCTGCAGGCCCTTCGCCAGAGTTTTTGCCTGGGCCCAAAGTGATTCGTAGGTTCCAGGTTGCGCCAGGACGTCGAGGGTCACCGCTGTTGCTGCGGTGGCTATCGCATTGCCGTTATAGGTGCCGGCGTGAACCACGCCCTGTGCAACCAGGTCGATCACTTCGGGTTGGCCGGCGACTGCGCTGATCGGGAAACCGTTGGCCATGGCCTTGGCGTATACGGCAAGGTCGGGCACGACGCCGTAGAGCTCTACCGCGCCGCCCAACGCGATGCGGAAGCCGGTGATGACTTCGTCGTAGACGAGGAGCGCTCCTGTGCGGTCGCACTCTTCCCGCAACATTGCCAGGAATGCCGTGTCCGGTTCGATGACGCCGCTGTTGGACAGGATGGGGTCGATGATCACGGCGGCGATGTCCTGGCCATACTGCCTGAACACGGACCGGACGCTCTCCACATCGTTAAAGTCGATGACGAGAACGTCATCGAGGACCCGGGGGTTCTGTCCCAAGGTGTTGGTGACCGGCCGGTGGCCTCCCGGGTGTTGGTGGTAGCTGAGCAGCATGGTGTCGTGCCAGCCGTGGTAGGCGCCGGCGCATTTCACGATCAAATTCCGGCCTGTTGCGGCCCTTGCCAGGCGCAGGGCAACCTGCACCGCTTCCGTGCCGGTGTTGCTGAACAGCACGCGGCCGAATTGAGGGACGCAGTCCAGCAGCCGTTGGGCGGCCAGGCGCTCTCCGGGGTGGATGGCTCCGAACACCTGTCCCTTGCGGATTTGTGTCTCCACGGCTGCGGTGACCGCGGGGTGGGTATGGCCCAGGAGGGCCGGTCCCCAGCCCAACACGTAGTCGATGTAATCGTTGCCGTCCACGTCTTTTAGGTGACTTCCGTGGCCGGAGTCGAAGGAAAGTGGCTGGGGTTCCAGGGCTCGTCGAAGGCCTGAGGTCACTCCGCCACCGATCAGGAGCTCCGCACGGTTGAGCGCATCGACAGATCCGCGAATGCACGGGGCGTGGTCCGCTCCGGTCATGGTCTTTTCCTTCTTTTGGAAGGCTGTACCGGCAGGCAGGGCCCGCCGGTACAGCCGGGATTCGTTAGACTTCTTGGCGGCCGATACGTCGGTACACGGCCGGGTTCCGCCGGCGGAGCACGAGTGCGTACACGACGCCAAAGGCGACGGATCCGTAGAACAGCGCCATCAGTCCGGTTGCCAGTGCCTCGTCACCGCCGATGAGGACGGCGACGTTGAGTGTTGCCAAGATCAGCGCGACGATCAGTCCTACGGCTGCCAGAACGGGCGCAACGGTGTGCTTCCAGAGCGACGTGCGTGCTTCTGCGTCGGCCCTGAAGTAGCCAACCACTGCCAGGCTCGTCATCAGCATCAGGAGAATCAGGGCGTATCCGCCGATGCCGATCAGGACTGCATAGATGGTGAGACCATCAACGTTGGCCAGGACAAGGCTCAGCAGGAAGATGACGGCGATGCCAGTCGTGACCAGGGAAGCGCGGTGCGGGGAGCCGTGCTTGTGGTGCACGGCGCTGAGCGCGGCCGGGAAAATCCGGTCAACGCTGAGGGAGTAGATGTACCTGCCGGTGACATTGTGTGTTGCCAGGTTGGCGGCGAAGATGCTGGTCACCAGCAGCACGGTAACGATGTCGGTGACAGTCTTGGTCATGAACGTTGTGACGGAGGCCAGGACGGTGCCGGTGGGATCGGCTGCCGCCTGGTCGACGACCTGATCTACGCCGATCCCGGCAATCTGTGCCCAAGCGGAGAGGGCGTACAGACTACCCATCATGATGACGGCGATGTACGTAGCCTTCGGAATGGTCCGTTCCGGGTTACGCGCCTCTTCACGGAATACGGCCGTTGCCTCGAATCCGGAAAAGCAGACGATGCCGAATAGTACGGCCAGGCCGACGTTGCCGGAGAAAATGTTGGAGGCCAGGAACGGTTCCGTCGGGACGCCGTTGGCTCCGCCGGTGGCAAAGACGATGGCGTTGTAGCAGACGATGATGACCAGTTCGCCGGTCATGAAGATGGTTAGGATCTTCGCTGACAGGGAGATGCGGAAGTAGCCAAGAGTGCCAACAACTGCCATCAGCACCAGAACCCAGATCCACCACGCGATATCAGGGCCGTGGAGCACGTCGCGTATAAGCGCCTCCAGTGCAATGCCCCCGAAGGCGTAGCCGCCGACGAGGATGAAGAAGTAGGAGACGACGGCGAGGAAAGCTGCGCCGAGGCCCAGCGGTCGCCCGAGGCCGGCCGTGATGTAGGCATAGAACGCCCCGGGGTTGGGGAGCTTCCGGCCCATGGCGGTGAAGCCGACCGTGAAGAGCAGGATCAGGGCGCCGGCGGCCGCGTAGGCTGTGGGGGCTCCGAGGCCGTTTCCTGCGCCGATGATGACGGGAATGAACCCGACGAACACGGACAGCGGCGCGTTGAAGGCCAGTACCGTGAAGACGATGTCGGTCGTACTGAGCGTTCCGGTAAGTTTCGTGGAAGCCTCTGGTGTCGAATGGCTGGTGACAGTCGGATAGGTTTCGGTCATGGTGATATCCCTAGAACGTGGGAGTGATGGGAGTGTTTCGGCAACTACTTGCCGGAGGCGGCCGGTTCCGGCGTAGGAGCGGTACCTGTGGCGATGAGGGCTTCCAGCCAGCTGCGCAGATCTTTGCCAGCTTGGGGTTCGGCCCAGTTCACGGAGAGGGACGTCAGGGATATATGTCCCTTCGACAAGGCGTCGAAGTCCGTTCCTTCTTCCTTGACATAAGGTGCGTCTCCGTCACGGGTGACTCCGAAGGTGAAGTAGCCCCGGAGGTTGCCGTAGGTTTCTTCGTGCAGTCCGCCGCGTCCCCAGGCCCTGCGGCCGAGTCGGGTGATCAGCGGCGCAGCGGATCCGTTGGGCTGGCCGGGGACGTTGAGGTTGATAACAGTCCTGTCCGGCATGCCGGAGGCGAGGACCGCTTCTGCCAGCCAGAGAGTTGCGTCTACACCGAAGTCCCAGTCGTACCCGGTCCGATCGACGAGGCGGAAAAGCCCGTCGGTGGACTGTTGGGAGGCGGAGATCGCCGGGACGCCGAACAATGCGCCTTCGATCGCTGCCCCTACGGTGCTTGAATAGGTGGCGTCGTCACCGAGGTTGCCGCCTTCATTGATTCCGGAGAGGACCAGTTCCACATCGGGCGCGAGGTTGGACATCAGGGCTACGCGCACGCAGTCGGTCGGGGTGCCATCGCAGGCGTAGACGGGGTTGGTCTCGGCGCCGTCGACCTGCATGTACAGCACCGGGTTGCGGAACGTTGCGCCGCGGGACGTGCCGCTGCGCGGGACGCCTGGGGCTACGGTGATGACACGGTGGCCGGCTTTGATCAGGCCGTCACGCAGGGAGTGCAGGCCCGGGGATTCGACCCCATCGTCATTGACAAGGAGGATGCTCATTAGTTAATACCTTTCAGGCTTGCGCGGCCCGGCAGCCACCTCGTGGCGCCGGAGATTGTGGTCGGACGGCCCTGAATGGCCCATTCGGCGGCGGTGTACCCGGCCATGGCTCCGGATGTGACGCCTACGCCGCCCAAACCGGTACAAGTGATGACAGAGTTGTCTGTCGGTTCGGGGCCGATGATAAATTCCTCATCCGCCGTGCAGGGGTAGAGTCCGGTCCATCCGGCCTGTACCGTCATGCCGGGTACCAGGAAGCGTTGGTTGATGGCTTCCTGGACAGCTTCGACGTAGGACGGCTCCACTTCACTGCGGAAGTTCTCCGGGTCGGCGATCGGGTGCCCTTCAAGCACCTGGTAGGTGTGGAAACCAGCGAGCAGCGTGGTCTCGTCGAACTGCCTGAAGTACAGCGCCTCACCCTCAGATCCGGGCATGTAGAGGTTGACCATCGGCACGGTGTACCCGAGGGGCTTGGCCAGGGATACCTTGACGATGTCGTGTACCTGCGGGAGGACGGGCGCGGGATGTCCGAGCAATTCGCCTACGATCCCTGCCCAGGCGCCGGCGGCGTTGATGACAATGTCTGCTACGACGTCGCCGTCAGATGTGTTGATCAGATGAGTTCCGTCGCTTCGGAGCTGGTGTCTAAGAACGTTGGCTTTCTTGTATTCGGCGCCGAGCTCGATGGCTTCATTGACCAGCGCCTGGCACATGATCTCGCCGTTGACGGTGCCGTCCTGCGGGCCAAAGAGCCCGCCCGCCAAATCGGAGGTGTTCAGGTCAGGAACCAGTTTCTGCAGATCCTGACGGTTGAGGATGATGGCGTCCTCAGGGCCGAGTCCGAGTTCGCGCTGCGTCCTGTTCACCGCTTCGAGCCGTTCCATGTCCGCTTCGCTCCAGCCCACACGCACGTTGCCGATTCGCTTGAGGGGCAGGCCGTGGTCGCGTTCGAGGCGGAAGAACAGTTCACGGGCGCGCATGCGCAATTCGATGTGCAGCGGGTCAACGGTCTGGACGTTGTAAATGGCTGCTGAACGGCCGGAGGAGCCGCTGGCGGGTGCGTCCCGTTCAATCAGCGTGACTTTGGCGCCGAGCTCGGCCGCCCGCCGGGCTGCGCCGGATCCGGCGGTTCCGGCGCCGATGACGGCGATTCTGGTGTTCATGCTGGGGTGTCTCCCTGTTCTTCAAGGGTCTCGAGGATGTATAGGTTTGCCGTTGTGCCGCAGTCGACGAGAACGTCCTCCCCGGTGATTCCGCTCGCGGCGTTGCTCAGCAGGAAGACGACCGTGTTGGCTACTTCGATGCCTTCGGTCATGCGTCCCAGCGGTGCGCGGGTGAAGTTGGTGCGCATTCGATGCAGCGCCTCGGGAGTGACCGATTCCGCCACCATGTCAGTCATGGTCCATCCCGGGCTGACGGACACGACTCGGATGCCCAGTGGGCCAAGTTCTACAGCCGCGGCCTTCGTCAGACCGATGAGACCTGTTTTCGCGGCGATATAGCTGGCGAACGGGCCGTCCGCCCCACGGGAATCGACGGAAGCGATGTTCACGATGGCACTGCCAGGTCCCATGGCCCGGGCGGCCTGCACTATGCAGGTGAAGGGCGCAGTCAGATTCGTCTCCACGACACGGCGCCAGCTTTCGGGCGGTGTGTCGAGGAGCTTGTGTTCCTCGGCGACGCCCGCGTTGTTGACTAGCCCGTCGACCTTGCCATGGGCAGCGACGATCCCGGTGAAGGCATCCCGGACCTGATCGTCGTTGGCGATGTCGGCCACGTGGATCGTGATTTGCTGCCCGGTGTTCTTCGGCCGGTTTTCGATGAGCTCCGTGAGCTCCTTGGCGGCACTTTCCAGGGAGGAAAGGGTCCGCCCGATGAGGGCGAGCGATGCGCCCTGCCCTGCGGCGGCGCGGGCGATTTCGTACCCGAGTCCGCGCGCACCGCCGGTGATCACGATGGTCTTTCCCCTGAGGTCAATCATTTGTGCTCCTCGATTGAACAGCTCGGCCTGTTCTCAGAAACGTGCTGTGGGCGCAACATGGCGAGCTTTCTTGAGATAGTCGGCAAATCGTCCTGATTCGACGACGGTACGGGCCTGGGCGAAGTTGTTTTCCGCGTATTGGCGGTACGTCCAGCCCTCCAACGGGACCGTTTCCTGGTCGAGGTAAGGTTCGGCCATGATCGCCCACACCCCTTCCCGGACACCGGCAATCAGGCGCATAAGTTCAACGCGGGCTCGCTGCCCTTCGTCGACCAGAGGATCGTAACTGCTCAGGAACAGGTCGGTTTCGTCCGGGTTCAGTTGCGCCTGGCAGGCAAAGGATGCGAGTTCGAAGGCCACCCAGCCGTTTCCTGCGTAGTCAAAGTCGACGATCTTCAGTTGGTTGTCCAGCAGCAGGAAATTCTGGGGTACCAGGTCACTGTGGCAGAAGGCCCTCGGCATGTCGCGGGTGGAGAACAGGGCCTCGATGCGCAATACGGCTGAGAGCAGGAACTCCAGATCTTCAGGTGGTTGGACCCCTTCGGCGTCCCCCAGCTCGATCCAGGTCCGCATGTCCTCAAACGGTGAAAAGTCGCGCGACTTCGTGGTTCCCTTCTGCAGATCCGTCAGGGTGCGTGCAATCAGCGGGATGAGGTTTTCCTCGCGGACAAGCTCGCTCGTAACGGTCTTCGCCGGGACGTATTCGGACAGGAAGTGCCCTTCGGGCAGCAATGATGCCACGATTTTTGGTGCCAGGCCCAGGGCGGCCGCGTCTTGCTGCGCTTCGATGGCTGCTTCGCGGCGGACACCCCACCGTTCGGCGTCCGGGGCGCACACACGCAGCACCCAGGAACGTGAACTGGTGTCAATCCGGACGTTGACGTTGCTCGCACCACCGGAGAGGGAGGTAATCGTCAGGTCGCTGTTCAATTCGGGGCAGTTGAGCTCGCCAATGGCGGCGAGAATACGCTCCCGGGTCGCTGATGCAAGGGATGGGTCAAAGGTGACTCCCATGAGTGAATTCACTTTCTGGTCCTAGAGCGCGCGGCCGTGGGAGACCGCGACGTGCTTGAGGTGCATGTGTTCCTCAATGGCATGGATGGACAGGTCGCGTCCGACGCCGGACTGCTTGTACCCGCCGAAAGGCATTTCGGCGGTTGTCGGGCCGTGGTCGTTGACCCAGACGGTGCCGGCTTCGATCCGTGCGGCGCTGACGAGGGCGCGATCGATGTCCCGGGTCCAGATCGAGGCGGCGAGGCCATACGCGACGCCATTGGCCTTGGCGATTGCATCCTCTTCTGTGGTGAAGGAGCTGACAGCGACCACCGGTCCGAAGATTTCTTCCTGCACGATTTCGTCGTCCTGCCGCACGTTCGTCACGACCGTGGGTGCGTAGTAGGCCCCGTTCAGGCCAGGCTTCTCGCCTCCGGCCGCAACACGTGCGTGGCCTGTAGCCCTGGCACGGTCAACGAAACCGGATACTACTTCCTGCTGCCGCAGGGAAACGACGGGCCCCATTTCCACCGAAGGATCGGTGAAACCGTTGCCCACGACGAGTGAATTGGCGATGTGCGAAATCCTCTCAACCACTTCATCTTTGATGCTCTCGTGAGCGTAGATGCGGGTTGCAGCGGTGCAGTCCTGGCCGGAGTTCCGGTAAACGGCACCTTTCATGGTGGCAGAGAACTTGTCCAGGTCCGCATCGTCGAAGACGAGAACGGGAGCCTTGCCGCCGAGCTCGAGATGGACGATCTTCATCGTGTCCGCGGCCTGGCGCATGATGGTCTTGCCGGTGGACGTGCCGCCGGTCAGGGAGACGAGGGCAACGTCGGGGTGTCCGGCAAGGGCGGCGCCAACCGTAGATCCGCGGCCACTAACCACGTTGAGTACGCCTGCGGGGAGGATCTCCGCGATGAGACGGGCCAGGTACAGCGTGGTCAGCGAGGCCTCTGTAGGCGGCTTAAGGACTACGGTGTTACCGGCGGCGAGGGCCGGAGCAATTTTCCAGCTGGTCAGCCCCATGGGGTAGTTCCATGGCGTCAGGGCCGCGACGACACCGACGGGTTCCCGGCGGACCATGCTGGTGATCCCGGGCTTGTACTCCCCCGGCGCCGGCGCCATCATGGAGCGTGCGGCTCCGGCGAAGAAACGGTACTTGTCCGCGGCCGAGTGCATCTCAGCGACTGCATCCGCCAGCGGCTTTCCCACATCGCGGGATTCCAGGATGCCCAACTGCTCCGCGTTAGCGTCGATTGCATCGGCAATGGCGAGCAGTTTGGTTCCGCGGTCCTTCGGAGTCATGCCGCGCCACGCGGGGAAGGCCTTCTTCGCAGTTGCTACGGCGGTCTCGACTCCTTCGACCCCAACATCCAGGATGTCGCCGATGACATCCCCCGTGGCCGGCTCGTACACGTCGAACGCGGATCCGCTCAGGTACTCGTTTCCACCGATAATGGGCTTCAGAGTGGCGATCTCAATCATGTGGTGCTCCTCACAAACTCGGGTTACATGAACAAACGTATACTTAGATGATCTGGATGTACAGGCCCAGTATGAGCGACGTATCTCCGATTGCGCTCCATTGCATTTCGCTCTTGCCGAAACCTCGCTGGGGTGGCAGTCTATGAACATACGTTTATTTAATCTGGCGCCTGGCGCCTGGCGTCGAAGGAGTAGTCATGAGAATTCTCGCTTTGGGAGGGTCCGGGGCCATGGGTCGGCAGGCCCTGACCACGCTGTCGCGCGTCGCAAATCCGGAAATCGTCGTCGTGGCGGACCGAAACCGGGAGGCTGCTGAAGCGGCGGCAGCCGAGCTTCAGGCATCCGGACAGGACGCAGCGGCCATTGAACTCGACGTCACGGACGACCGTCACCTGCGGGAGGTCCTCGCCGGATTCGACATCGTCATGAACAGCGTTGGGCCGTTTTTCCGATTCGGTGTTCCCATCCTCAAGGCAGCTATCGCCACGGGCACCCGCTATTACGATATTTGCGACGATCCCGAGCCTACGCTCGACATGCTCCAGCTCGACGCTGAGGCCAAAGAAGCGGGAATCACCGCGATCATCGGGGCGGGAGCGAGCCCTGGCTTCATGAACATGCTCGGTGTTCTGGCCACCAAGGGCCTGGAGGACATCGAGGACATCACCTCGGCGTGGTCCTTCAACAGCAGCTACCAGGACTGGGACCTGCTGAGGTCCTTCAACGGACAGAGCCAGGCGGCCCTGGAGCACTTCTTCGAGCAGATCACGGGAACTGTGACCGTCCTGGAAGACGGCGAATTCGTGCAGGAACCTGCACTTGTTCCCTTCCCTGTGGACATCGCAGGACTTGGCACGGGCGTGGGATACATCGTCGGGCATCCGGAACCGGTGACGTTCCGCGACAGCTTCCACCTCCGCGGCAACTGTCGAAGTCTGTGTCTGGTGACCCCTGACCGGGCTGCCGAATTCAGCATCCTCAAGGAACGCATTGAATCCGGCGCCCTGAGCGTGGCGCAGGCAGTGACGTTGCTCGTAGCCCGGGACGAGGCCATTGCTGCCGAAGCCGCTGTCAGGGCCGGCAGTTACTCCGGCGTGGGTGACCTTCCCATCTACTTCGTGGCTGCGACGGGCACACGAGACGGCGAACGGGTTACCCAGTTCGCCGCAACCAGGACCAAGCCTGAACCTATGGCCATCGGAACCGGCGTCCCGTTCGCCGTCACAGTCGCTACGACGATGAATACCGACCTCCCCGCCGGCGTCTACCCTCCGGAGCGGATCCTCGAGACGGAACCATTCTTCACCCTGGTGGCCGAGCACTGGAACGTCGAGCGCGGGGAACTCCTGTACGAAGGCTCCGCGGTCCTGGCTTAGTCGGAGCAGACCCCCGAGAAGGGGGACGCAGAGAGACTCCGCCGCGGCCGGCTTCAGCGCTGGCGGCGCCGGAGTTGTTTGTCTTTGTTTTTGGTCGATACACCCTGATTGCGGTCAGCCGGGCAATGGTTCCACGCCGCCCGCATGGCTCAGGAAGCTTCTGCCGAGGGTGTCGAGGCCGCAATATGAGGGTCTCTTCTCTTCCGGCTCGAGACGTAATATTCGGGAATCTCCGGCCTTCGCTCCATCACTTCCCTGGCGGGATTGTGGGTTGGTGACGGGGCCGGCTGGCCGGCACGTTCGGCAGTCTAGGAGTTGACCTTTTCCCGCAGGAGCTTCTTGTCAATTTTCCCGACTGAGGTCAAAGGGAGCTTTTCAACCACGTGGAAGGTGGCCGGAATCCACCATGCCGGGACGCGGGTCCGTAAGTAATCGGTGAGTTCTTGTTGATCCACTCCCCCGTCTTTGCCGGGCACGATGAACGCAACCGGCCGCTCGCCCCAGCGTTCGTCCGGGCGTGCGACTACCGCAACGTCTGATACTGCGGGGCTGGAGAGGATGTGCTGCTCCAACTCGGCGGTGGGAATCCACTCCCCACCGGACTTAATGAGGTCCTTGAGCCGATCCCGGAGACGAACGTATCCGTCGGGGTCGATCGTTGCCAGGTCTCCGGTGCGCAGCCAGCCATTGTCAATCAATTCCGCCGAGGCTTCGCTGTCCTTGTAATACCCCTTCGCCGCGTGGGGGCTTCGCAGTTGGATCTCCCCCGCCGCCTTGCCATCCCACGGCAGATCCTCGCCGGACTTGCCCACGAGGCGGGCGTCAACCAACGGATTCAGCCGGCCGGCGGTCATGAGGTATGAGTTGGCTTCGTCGCCTCCCTGAGCGCGTCGGGGCGGACGGGACAGGGATACATTGGGGCTTGTCTCGGTCATCCCCCACCCCTGCAGCAGGTTCACGCCGTGCCGAGCGTATCCATCGAGCAAGGACACGGTCATCGGCGCACCACCGGTGACCGCCGTCCGAAGGGACTCCAGGACACCAGGGTTTTGATCTGCGTACTCCAAAAGAGATGCCAGAACCGTTGGTACGCCTGCCGTGAACGTGACCTTCTCGCTTTCGATCAGGCGCGCAATTGCCGCCCCTGAGGTGTCCCTGCCCGGTAAGACCAGGTCCGCGCCGGTCAGGCCGGCTGCATGCGGAAGTCCCCACGCGTTGGCGTGAAATAGTGGCACCACTGGAAGAACGGTGTCCCTGCTCGATATGCCCATTCCTTCGGCCAGGCAAACGCCGAGCGCATGGAGGAAGTTGGATCGGTGCGAATACAGAACGCCCTTGGGCAGCCCGGTGGTTCCGCTGGTGTAGCACAGGGCGGCAGCCTGCCGCTCTTCCAATTGCGGGAACACGAAGTCTTTCGAATCTCCTGCACACAGGAAGTCCTCGTAGTCATCGGACTCGAGCAGGATCACCGATTCAAGTTGGGGAATCCGCAGCAGAACCGGCAGGAGGGACGGCGCAAGAGCTGCGTCCAGGAAGGCCAGCCTTGATCCACCGTGCGCGAGAATGTATTCCAGATGGTTTTCGCCGAGGCGCGGGTTCACCGTGTGAAGCACCGCGCCGGCCGCTGGAACGCCGAGGAAGAGCTCAAGGTGGTGCAGAGTGTTGAAACCAATCGTGGCGACCCTGTCGCCCTTCTTGATTCCATAGGCCTGAAGCGCCGGGCCTATGCGGCGTATCCGGCGTGTTGTCTCGGCGAAATTGCGGCGCCGGATTCCGGCCGGGGAAACATCTGCAATTGATGCCGATGCGGCCGTCGATCCCATTCGTCGGACGACTCTGTCCAGTGTCAGGGGCCAGTCCTGCATGAGCCCCTCCAGCACCGTGACCGGCTGTGCGTCATTAGGCCGAAGCCCGGAGTTGTTCGTCATCGTACGTTCCTTCCCGTCATCCCCTGTGCGCACGGATAGAGGACGCGGATATTGGGCTCATCGTGAACGGCATTCGGCAACTCCAATGGATCGCCGCGCCGACTCAATGGAGTTGTTCAGCTATTTGGGTTTCGCATGCGGAGTGCCCCGTCGAGGCGAATGACCTCGCCGTTGAGCATCCGGTTCCGTGCAATGGCGATCGCGAGGTCGGCGAATTCTTCGCCTTTGCCGGCACGCTTTGGAAACGGCACGTCATCAATGAGGTGTTTGAGGGTGAGGTCCGGGATGTCGCTCAGCAGGCCTGTGTGGAACATGCCGGGGGCGATGCTCATGACGCGGATACCGTGGGCGGCCAGTTCGCGGGCAAGGGGTAGTGTCATCGCTGCGACGCCGCCCTTGCTGGCCGCATATGCCGCCTGCCCGGAGAGGCCTTCCCAGGCTGCGATGGAGGCCGTAGTGATGATGACGCCGCGTTCGCCGTCTTCCAGTGGCGACAATCCCTGCATGTGCTCGGCCGCCAGCCTGATGCTGTTAAAGGTTCCGGTGAGGTTAATGGCGACAACATCAGCGAAGCGTTTGAGCGGCAGAGTTCCGCGGCTTGGGCTGAGCACTGCCCCATTACCCAGGACGCCCGCACAGTGCACGACCAGCCGGATCTCGCCACAGGTTTCGGCCGCCTGGGCAAATGCTTCAGCGAGTCCTTCCTCGGAGGTGACGTCGGCTTCGATGATGGCGGAAAATTCTTCCGCATCTTCCCGGAGCGCGGAGACATTCCGGTCCATGGCTACGACTCTGCAGCCTTCGGACAAAAGCCGGCGCGCGGTCGCCAGTCCCAGTCCTGATCCCGCTCCCGTGACTATCGCCGACGTTTCCTTGAGTTCCATTGCTCAATTTCCTTTGCTTGAAATGGCCGCCGCCTCCAGTTGGACGGCGGCGGCCAAGACTGTTTGGTGCTGGTGGGTCAGGAGACCGGCGCAGTGGTGGTCCGCTGGGCGAGGCCCATGAGGCGGCGGGTTTCGGCTGGTGTTGCGACGCGGCGTCCGACGACGGCCGCGAGCTGCTGTGCGAGCTGGAAGGCTTCGAGGTTGCTGGTCAGCTTGTCCTCGCGGTGCGGCCACTTGAAGTATGTGTCTTCCATGCCCACTCGGATGTGCAGACCCATGACGGCGGCCAGCGTTGCGAGGTAAGTGGAGGCGCGGCCTGCGGCGCAGACCATGATGACCGCTTTGGCGTCGACGTCGCGAATGGCCTCCACGGTGCGGGTCAGCCCGGCTACCATCTGCCTCGGGTTCTCCATCGGGCTGCAGCCGGGCAGCGCGGGCAGAATCAGCCAGACGGCTCCGGCCTTGAGTAGGCCGGACTTGAAGAGGTAACGGTCGGCGTTGGATACGTCTGCGTCGGTGTAGACGGCAATTTCCGGGACGGATCCGACTTCAAGGATGCGGCGGGTTTTCTCCAGCAGCAGCGGTGTGGGTTTGACGAACAGGGAATCGCCCACGTATGTGGCGGTGGAGTTGATCGGGGCTGCGTCCAACAGACCGGATTCGAGCACCTCGTTCATTTTGTCCCACTCCCCGTCAAGCGCCGGGACCAGGCATGCGTCAACCGGCAAGTCCGGGAACTCCTCGTGGAGGGGCTGGATGACTGCGTTGAAGCGTTCGGGCGAAAGGACGTTGTAGCCCTCGTCGTCCCGGACGTGAATGTGCACCGCGCTGGCTCCTGCAGTCGCCACCTCCCGGGCCGACGCCAGGATCTCCTCGGGGGTGATGGGCTGGTTCGGGTTCTGGTCTGTGCGGAAGAATGCGCCGGTGATGGCAACCGAGATGATGATCTCTTCCGGGATTTCACTCCAGGGTTCGGAGATTGGCGCATCGTGATAACAGGTGTGTTCAAGGTCCATCACCGTAGGGATGCCGTACGGGCGCCAGATCATTTTGTGGTTTTCCCGGGCTACGCCCTTGGATACACGGTTCCAGTCAATGGTGGTCATGATGCTCCTTTGCTTCGCGACTTTGGAAGGTTGGCCGCCGACGTGCGCGGTCGAATGTGATCTTTATCTAATTGAACATTAGTTTAGCTAGACGGTCAATAGCCTGTACCTTGTGACCTCCTCGTCTGCCGACGAATTACCCCTTGGCGAGAGACAAGGGGTACCCTCGGAGTTCTCCAGTGAGGGTTTGTCTCTCTGAACGCTTGTGCGTTTACGAGAGAGAGATTCCTCCGTCGACCACGAGGGTGTGACCATTGACGAAGGAGGAGTCGTCAGACGCCAGATAGACCATAGCGGCAGCAATTTCGGTCGGATCACCCATCCGCCGGCTCGGAGTCCGGGATACGTATTCGTCGTACACCTCGGCTGAGGAGCGCATCCAGCTGGTCATGGGCGTTTCGATGTAGCCGGGAGCGATGGCATTGACTTTCAGGCCGAGCGGCCCCCACTCCACGGCCAGGCATGAGGTCAGGTGTGCCAGGCCGGCCTTCGAGACGGCGTAGTCCGCGCAGTTTGGTCGCGCCCGCGATCCGGTGTAGCTGGAGAGGTTGATGATGCTTCCACGTCCGGCTTTAATCATTTCGCGCGCGGCCGCCTGGGCGGCAAAGAATGCACCCCGCAGGTTGACGCCCAGCGTTAGGTCCCATGCTTCCGGAGTGATATCCAGGGCTGGGGAGCGCCGAAGCATTCCTGCGTTGTTGATCCAAGTGTCCAGGCGCCCGGTCTGTTGGGCGATGTCCGCTACAATCCGGCCGATTGCATCCACATCGGTGATGTCCGCCTGCACGTGATGCACTGTTTCCCGGGTCGGCGCCTCCTCCGGCGTCGCGGCCAGGTCGAGGGCGAATACAGTCGCCCCACGGTCGGCGAAAGCTTTGACCGCCGCGGCACCTATGGAGCCATTGGCGCCAGATACGACGACGGTTTCCCCTGCGAACTGATCTGCGATCTGGAGTGCCATTAGCGTGAGCCCTCCCATTCGGTGATCGGCGTTGCATCGCTCCAGTGTCTGTCCCTGCCGTTGTTCAGATGTCGGCTGAACCAGTCCGCTGCTGCAGCCCGGGTGGCCGCGAAGTGTTCGGTGTATACGGAATAGTGGTCCCCGGGAACGAGCAGGAGGCGCTTCGGGTGGTGGGCTCGCTGATACGCCTCCTGCTGCAGGGCCGTGGGCGTAACAGTGTCCCTGTCGGCGGCGATTATCAGCAGGGGCGTCGGAGCGATCCGCTCGATATATGCTCCCGGTTCATAGGTCCGGGCCAATTCCAGAGATCGTACCGTGATTTCATTGCGCCAGGTCGGGCAAATATCACTCTGTCCTGACATGTACTCGTACGAATCCGATCCGGGATAAGCGACCTTCTCCCCGGGAATCGGGCTGATCATGGGGATGTGTTGACCCTCACAGCCGGCAAAACGCGCCTCGCGGTCCTGCTCGAACCATTGCTGTTGGGCCGCAAAGTCCGCGTATGACGTTTTCAGCTGTGCAGCCCGCCATCCGCTGATGGTCGGGACCTGGGCAACGACGCACCGGACGCGGCGGTCGATCGCTGCAACAACGAGCGCGTGCCCGCCGCTGTAGCTGCTGCCCCAGATGCCGATTCGTTCTTTGTCGACATCAGACCGGGTTCGCACGTAGCTAATCGCGGCGCGGTAGTCCTCCACCTGGCGGTGAGGATCGATTTCCTGGCGTGGTTCGCCGTCGCTTGCCCCAAGGTTGCGGAAATCGAAGGTCAGGGCGGCGAAGCCCGCTGAAACCACTCCCGCTGCGTAGTCTTCGAGGTCCCCTCCGGACACCATTCCCCATCCGTGGGCCATAACAATCACCGGCCACAGGCCGGCCACGCCTGCCGGGGCGTAGAAGGTGCCGCGAACGACGGATCCCTCAACCGTGAACTCCACCTTTTGCGAGTGCTGGCCGGACGAATTTTCTGCCGCTCGAATCGAAGACATCGCTGTTCCTTGCCTGTGCATAAATGAACGATTGTTTAAGTAAGACTCTACAGCGCCCAGATTGAGAAATCTAGGTGTGCAGTGCTAAGCCCGGACGATGCTCCAGATAACCTGCATGTACTGCTCAACGACGGCCTTGCTGTCAAGGGATGCAGTCTCGGGCCTGGGTTCTGCACTGACGGAATCGCAGAGAACCAAAATCGCACGTGTCTGTATCTTCGGCAGGACCTGACGGTCTCTCGTTCCCACCCGCACCACTTCGCGATACACGCGGTCGAAGTACGCGCCCTTGGCGCGGCGAAGAACGTCCACAGTCTTGGGCTCGGCCGCCTGCAGGACTGTCTCATTCAGGAGCAGCATGTCGCTTGCCGACGCCAAAGCGCTGTTGTCCATCTGGAAGCGCATGTGCCTCCCGCAAAGCCCCTCAAACCTCGCCTCCGGGGCTGTCGGATCTTGCGGAACGACTACATCGAGCAAGAACTTCCGATAGGCACGCGCCAGTGCAGCGGAGAGAATGCCCTCCTTTGAACTGAAGTGGGCATACACCGCTCCCGGCGTGATTCCTACGGCTGTGGCCAAACCCCGGATGGTCGTGGCACGGAAGCCTTCCGTGGCAAAAGCTGGCATGGCCGCCGCCAGGAGTCGCTCGCGTGTATCTCCACGCTCTCCGCTGGAGCCTGCGCTTGAATGCGCGAGGGCGGCTATGATTTCGCTCAGTTCAACGTCCTCAAACGCCTCGGTCCGTTTGGTGGAAGCCTGCAAGGTCATAATGCGCCTCTCCTCGTGGGAAGGGTAGTCTTACTAAACGTTTGTATATAGCTTACGGTGCTAGGGGCCTGAAAGTCAGTACATTGGAAAGCAACCTGCTCCTGCTCTGAGCCCGGCCGTCGGAAACTGGCCCGTGGCAAGCGCGAAGAGAGCCCTCTCGTATGGCCTTGTGCCGCATGAAAATGATCCCACCGGCCGTCCGTTCGGTGTCCCGGGATTTCCAAGGGACGGACAGCGTTCATCTTCGGGAATCCTTTGGCCGTAGGACTAATCGCTACGCCCGACATCACCGGGTGAAAGCCTCAAAGGAGAAACCATGACAGAACGTAAGAACATCTCATTCGGATCCAGCAGCGAACCTGTAATCGGGTTCTCCCGGGCCGTTCGGGTGGGCAACCAGATCATGATTGGAGGAACCACGGCGAGCTCCAGCGAAGGTGCTGTCGGCGGAAACGATGCGGGCGCGCAGGCGCGCGAAATCCTCAAGCGCATGGAATCACTACTCGCGAAGGCGGGGGGATCTTTCGCTGACGTCGTCCGCACCAGGATTTATCTCACTGACATGGCGGATTTCAAAGCGGTAGGTCCGGTCCACGGGGAGATCTTCAGCGACATCCGACCGGTCACGGCAGTGGTCGAAGTCAAAGCCCTCGCCGCCGACGACCTGTTGGTTGAAATCGAAGCCGATGCCATCCTCCAGTAGAAACCAGCTGTCCCTGAGCGGTGGCATTAAGCCCTAACGGAAAACTTCATGGGCCAGCCTCGAGGGAAGACGGCAGTCGTCCTAACCTTCGCACTCGATGCAGTCCGAGTGGCCGTTCAATTCGCGCAGAAGCTGGGACCGGTGCCGGACCAGGAAACAGGAGTGACAGGTGAACTCGTCCTCGGCCTGGTAAATAGCCTCTAGTCGCCGAAGATCCCGGCATCCGGTACGACGTGCGGCAGCATTGTTCTCTCTGGCGTGGGCGACTTGTGCCCGTCGTAGGCGCATTTCTTGAAGGGGCCCTCTTTGTCCATGAGGACGCGCATGTGGGGGTCTGCGTGGCTCAGCCACCAGGTGCTGATGCCGAGGGCCGGCTCCATGCGGAGGTGCTCCCAGGCTCGCCAGATGCTTTCCATCCGGATGAGGGCTTCGGGGTGTTTGTACCACTCGGGGCACCAGGCGAACGTTGCGCCTTCGTTGACTTCCCGGACGTAGGACTGGGCCAGGAGCTCGGCGAAGAACTCCACGGCGCTGGAGTACACCAGTTCCGGTTCGGGCTCAGCGTGGCTGTGCCCGCCGGCCGGGGACTGCTCCTCTTCGTCTCCGAAGGCGTCCCCGAACTCTTTGCTCACGCTTTGTTTCCGTCCGTCCATGGATTGTGCGCCGCAACGGCCACCAGTTCACGCTCCACTGTCTCGTTGGTGGCGAGGGAGTCTTTGACCTTTTGGGCGTGGGGGCCGGACATCCAGGGGATGGTTTCGATCATGGTTGCCGGTGCTCCGGATGCGAGCAGGATGGCCCGGAACCTGGGCAGTGCTGTCAGGTCGGCGACGGAAAGGATCTCGTCTTTGTTCTCCTGCCGGGAGGATGAGGATCCGGATTTGCTGTGGCTGCGTGAGACGTTGATGTAGCTGTATTGGCCGATCAGGCGGGAGAGCTCGTCGAGATAGCCGACTTCGGAGACGCCGCCGCCGTAGATTTTCACGTTCGACGCGGACCAGAGTTTCCGCATGCCTTCCAGGGACCAGACCTCCACACCCTGGGACCAGGACTGCAGGATGGTCATGAGGATGATCCCGCGGGAGCCGTAGTGGCTGTATTGATCCGGCAGGGCCTTCCACCGGCAGACGTTCGCTGCCTCATCGAGGATCCCGAGCAGCGGTGTCGCGAGCCGGCCGCCGGGCTGGGAGGTGGCGTATTTTTCGGCCGCTTCTACGACGGCGACGGTCAGGGCGGTGACGAGGGGGCCGGCGGTGCCGACGCCTTCGCGGGAGAGGCTGTAGAGCGTGCCTTTGCCGCGCACGAAGTCTTCGGGGACGAACTGCGGCCGCGGGTCGGTGTCCACCGTCGTGTCCCGGGCCGGGGTGACCCATTGGCTGACGTCGCGGTCGGTCAGGCAGGAAACCATTTGCCGGGCGGTGCCGTAGACGCCGGCCCGCTGCTTTTCCGGTTCGCGGATGTGGCCCATCACCATGTCCGAGAGCAGGTCATAGCCGGCGGTCCTGAGCAGTTCTGCGGGGGCCTCGTCGTGCGGGCGGGTCAGCCAGGTGTAGACCTGTGTGACCGGGGCGGAGTCGAGTGAGGCTGCGAGCAGGAAGGCTTTGAGCAGGTTCTGCCCTGCCGGGTCGAAGTAGGCATCCGGTTTGGTCCCGGGTTCGCGGGAGCCGTTGGCGAAGTGCTGTGCCATGTTCCCGGCCGTCGCTTCGTTCTTCACGTAGGAGAGCGGATTCCACCACCAGGCGGGCTCTTCTTCGGCGACGGACTGCGGATCAAAGACCCACACGGCGCCGGCCTCTGCCCGGATCGGGCGGGTCACGTCCACGATGTCGCGTTTGTTCGAGGTGGCGATCACCGCGCCGGGTGCGTCCAAGATTGCCGGGACGGCGTAGGAGGTCGTCTTCATCGTGCGGGGACCGGCGATGAGGATCAGCATGTCCTCCCAGGAGGCCCACAGCGGGCGTTTCCCGGCGACGCTGCGGCCGAGGCGCACCCCTGTGGAGTTCTCCACGCCGAGACGTACGGCGGTGGCCGTGGCCCCTTTGGTGCCCAGGTGATCGAGGTCTTTGCCGCGGCCCATGTGGACGGCGGCCTTATCGACCCGGGTGCGTTTGTGCGCCGTCCGGGAGCGGACCACCAGCACGGTCACGGTCAGGGCAATCAATATTCCGAGGAGTACGCAGGCGACGATGGTGGACTGGACCGGCCAGGGCACCCGGTCCTTGGCCAGGCCGGCGATCAGATCAATCGGGTGGGCCGGTGGCGCGGCAAGGCCGGCCATCCGTGAGCCGAGGTGGGCCGAGACCCAGCTGCCGCCCCCAATGACGACAGCTGCGCCGATGACCAGCCAGATCCCCAGTGCGTCGCCGAGCCCTGTGCCTTTGCGGTTCGGAGCGCTCATGCTGCACCCTCTTCCTGGACCGGAGCGGCCGCTTCCAGCAGGGTTTCTGCCGGGGCGTGCCAGCGCTTGTTGGTGTCGTTCAGGGAGGCCTCGATGGAGGTGAGGCCGATCTGGACGGGGATGCCGGGGCGGCCGCCGACCTTGATCAGGAATTTCCCGCGTCCGGGGGGTTCGACGTCGCCGCCGCGGGAGTCCCAGGCGGGCGGGTCCTGCCAGGAGATGAGCTTCTGCTGTTCCTGTCGCGAAAGCGGGATCGCGGCGGTCAGCAGCGGCATCTCTGAGGCGGGGAGTCCGCCGCAGATGACCATGCCGGAGCGTTCGACGAAGCCGCGGGCCTTCATCCGGTCTTCTTCTGCCGGGAGCGCCAGCAGGTCGGACATGGTGTGGGAGATCATGACTTGGCCGACGCCGACGGAACGGTTGAGGCGGGTCAGGGCGTCCACCCGGTCCACCATGCCCTTGCCGGCGCGTAGGGCCCGCCAGAGTTCATCGAGGACGACGAAGTAGTTTCGGCGCGGTTCCAGTCCGGCGTCGGCTAGGGCGTTGGCGACGTTGACGGTGCCGAAGCCGTAGGACCAGCAGGCCAGCAGCACGGCGGCCTGCAGGTCCGTTTCGGTCTCATCGATGCTGGAGACGTCAAAGACCACGGCCCGGTCACGCCGCATCGGGTTGGTGGTGTGCCGGGAGAAGATTTCCCCGAGTTTCCCGCCGCCGGTCAGCCCGAGCAGAGTTGCTTCCAGCGCCCGGGTTTCCTGCAGGTAGACGGTCATATCCCCGCGGTCCAACGCGACCTGGCGCAGCTCGTCCGGCGCGGCGATGATGACGTCGAGCAGGTCTTTCAGGACCGGAACACCGTCGAAGGAGTCATCGAGGACGCGCAGGGCGCGGTCCAAAATGGTCTGTTCCTGATCCGTGGGCGGGTTATTCCGGCTGATCGTGATGAGGGAAACGACCATGTTCAGGCGCCGGCCGTGGGCATCGGCCCGGACCCGGACGGCAGCTTCATGGTTTCCCTGTTCCTCGAGGAGCTGGGCGACCTCAATGGCCTGTCCCGGATCGAGGATGTTCAGGTAGCCGCGGCCGCGGCCGAGTTCGATGACCTGCCCGCCAATGGCGCCAATGGCGTCCACGTGTTCGCCCTTCAGGTCCCCAAGAACGAGGGGATGGACGCCCTGGCCGGAGAGGCCCAGCAGCATGCGGCGCACGAGCGTGGACTTCCCCAGACCGGGCTTGCCGAGGACGAACGCGGAGGGGTTGGAAATCAGGTGGGCGCGTTGGAACCAGCTGATCGGGTCACAGCAGACCGTGGCCTGGGTTTCCTCGTGCCGGCCCAGCGGGACGCCGACCATGGGCGAGGACGTACCTGAGCTGAATGGCCACAGCCCGCAGACCTGCACTGTGGTCCCGCGGTATTCGCGCACGGCGGGGACCAGGGCGGCAGCCCCTCCCCCGCGCCCGCCCCAGCCGCGGGACCCGGGGACACGCAAGCGGGCCGGACGACCCGTGGCCGTGCGGCGGTCACGGGTTTCGGATTCCACACCGTCAAGGAGCGGATTCTTCTTCCGTCGAAAGAGCTTCTGCATTAGAGGGCCTCTCTGATTTCGGTGGGCAGCAGGATGTGTTTGGGCAGGACGATTCCGAGCGGCAGGGACGCGGCGAAGGCGGTGTCCTGGGAGCCGTAGGCCCGGCGCAGTAGCACCCGGGCTGTTCCGGAGGTCTGTTCCACGGCGGCGACCGCGTCGGGGAGCCGGGCCGGGTCGGTGACGGTGGCGGTGACGACCATGCCGAAGTTCACCAGCCCGGCCCCCTGCGCTTCTTCCTGCGCGGTTTGGGCGGCGGACCGGGCATCAACCAGGGCGCGGGCCGACGGGCGCCCCCCGGAGGTGATGCGGACGTTGGCGTTGTTCTGATCCCGCTCGACCACGGCGGCAGCCCGGGCCGAATCCATCGGACGGTAGAGCAAGGAAACGCGCTTGCGGTCGATGTCCCCGTGCGGGGCCAGCAGCCGGGACAGAACGGAGGAGTTCACCGACCCGCGCGGGGCGCCGGTCATGGTCCAGGAGGCAGAGAACGCGCCGTCGTGCCGGTAGTCATCCCAGCTCGCATGCGTCGCGGAGGGGCCGACCTCGCCCCAGGTGAGGGCGACCGGGGATCCGGCGGCGTGGGCTTCATCAATGGTCAACGCAGCGGGCGGGTCGTAGGCGATCCGGACGACCTCGCAGAGTTCCTGCGCGGACATCGGCCGGGCGATGCCCGCGCCGGTGGCCTGCAACCGGGCACCGAGCCCAGGGATCCGGGATGCCAGGTCCCGGGCGACATCTTCAGGTTCGCGCTTCCGGGAACCGGAGCGCAGCGCGGCGGTAAAGGTCAGGGACACCCAGGCCCGGACGGTGGCCGAGCCTTCCGGGTAGGTGCGGACGACCTCGCGGAGGATCGCCTTCGCGGCCTCCGGGGCGTCGGGGTGGATGTTCATTTCGACTTCGTTGCGCAGCCGGTAGCCGGAATCCGGGGCGGTCTCCACGGTCACGGCCGCGGCCCCCAAACCGGCTTCATCTCCGAGCCCGGCGATCCAGCCGCCCCAGTTAGCGACCCACGCGTCGACCTGTTCCGGATCCACCAGGGACGCACCATCTGGTTCGGTGGAGAAGATCACGGTGAAGTGGTTCGTGGTGGGGACGTGGAGCATGGCGAACGGGCGGTTGTAGGAGTCGTTGAACTCATACAGTCGGGACTTCGCGGCCAGGCCGGGGAGCTGGAACATGCCCCATTCGGTGACCCCGAGCGGTCCGGAACGGTAAAGGTTTTTCCCGCCGGAGCGGGCGAGACGGAAGTTCATCCGTGTCGCGGACCGGTCCACGATGGACTGTCCGTGCTTGTCCTTGACCGTCAGCAGCAGCACGAGCAGGCCGGCGACCGCGAGGACGCTCAGGCCCGGCAGCAGGCCAAGAAACGCGAAGGTGATGATGCCGGCCAGCAGGCCGGTCATGACGATGCCGGTGCCGATCGCGCCGAGGCCGCCCAGCCCGGCGGAGCGGGGAACCCGCCAGTTGCCGTAGGACGGTTCCTTGTATTCGGTATTAATTGCTGCCACTGGGGCCCTCCCCGGTTGAATCCTGCGCGGTCTGTTGTGCGGCCTGAGAGGCCTTGGACGCTGCTTGTGCTCCTGCGGCGACGACGAACCCGGCGGGCCCGGCGGCTTTCGCAGCTCCCGACGCGGCCCCGGCCCCAGCGGTGCCCGCGCCGGCTCCTGCAACTGAGCCTGAGCCTGAGCTCCCAGCGGTAGCGGCGCTTCCGGTGGTGCCCTTGCCTGGCGCTCCGCCGGGGCCCGTTGAGCCGGGGGTGGGTTTGCCATTGCCGCCGTTACTGCCACCTGCGCCCTTGCTGCCCTGTGCGCTGGCGCCCGCCTGGCCGGGCTGGCTGCCCGGTGTGGGGGATGCGTTGCCGCGGCCACTCCCGGACCGGCCCATCGAGACGGCACCGGTGGCCATGGCCCCCACCGCCGCTCCGGCTCCCCCGCCGGAACCGGAAGCGACAGCTGCGACCATCGGGGTGACGAAGCGCATCAATGCCGGCAGGGCCAGCAGCGCGACAATCATGAGGGCGAAGCCAGTGATGGATCCCAGCAGGACGTTGCCGCCCGAGGATCCCATGAGCTTGAAGGCCACGGCGTAGACGACGGCCGCGGCGGGCTTGTAGAGAATGAACGCGATGGTCCAGCCGATGGCTTTCTGGAACCACTGCCGTCCCATCTCGGTGTTGGTGAACGCAGCCGTGGTCGGCAGGATCCCGGCCAGGATCACCAGCATTCCGCCGCGGACGATCATGAGGACGATCTGCACGAGCGAGGCAAGCAAACCCACCAGGCCCAGGATGATCAGAATGAAGACCCCGACGCCGGTCTGGTTCGTCATCACCAGGATGGCCATCGCGTGGGCGAAGCCCTTGCCGTCGGTTGCCCGGTCAATGATCGAGGCCGAGAACGCGTCGGCCGCGATCACCAGAATGGAAATCACCGCCAGCCCGAGGCCGGACACCAGCGTGAGGGTCAGCAGGGACCGGAGCAGGTCTTTCAACGGTGCCCCGCGCTGTTCCCAGATCATCCGGGTACCGCCGAGGATGACCGACAGAACCGCCAGTGCCAGCGTCCAGTACCCGAGTTCTGAATTGACGAAACCGACCACAGGGCTGGCGGTGACCCCATCCTGGGATGCGAGGTTGGCCGTGGGCATGGACACCCAGAAGGTCGAGAGCGTTGTCACCATCTGGCTCATGCCCTCCATGATCGACTTCGCCAAATTGCCAATGGCATCGTCGAGCATCCCGGAAACGGCATTGCCGCCCTGACAGATGACATCCAGGGGAACGCACTCAGCCACGTCAGACCCCGGCCCATGAGATAAAGCCGCTCATGTCGCTGAGCGGAGCAACGTCGTTTATGAGCTGTCCAGCATCGGAAACCTTGACTTTCCAATCCCCATCGAGCCACTGGAGCGGAAGAACTGCGTGAAACAATTTTCCGCCGGAGGTTTGAAAAGCCAGATCAACGTTGGCTTCGATGGGCGTGTAGGACTTGAGCAGGAAGCCTCGTACCTGAACGGTGTCATTTGAGCCGGTGGAAGGATCCAACGTCGCCGCTTGCTGTTTGGCTGCGTCACGCCCGGCACCGGGAGTCATGAGCTTGTCTGCCAGCTTGATATTCATTTGCTGTGACTTGGACGAGCCAAGGGCCACCAGGTTGACGGCAGAGTAGACGGCGCCGGTTGGCGAGTGAGCAAAGCAGGACCTGAATCCGCTGTCGTCCGTCTGCCCCGGCCCGAATGTCTTGGGGTCAGTGGGGGCTGCCATTTTGCCGACGAGTTCCCACTTGGACTTCGGTGCTGCGCCCAGAGCCGTCTCCGTGCTTGAGGGCAGCCCACAAACACTCTTTCCAACCGCGTCGGCTGACTTTGATGGCGCCGAGGAGGCACCGGCCGACGATGAGGCCGGGGCGGGCTGGGCGGTGCTGTCTGCCTTGGGGAGGAAGAAGATCACGACGACGGCGGCGATCAGTGCGAGGACCAGGGCGGCCGAGATGATGAATCCGGGCTTGGTGAACGGGCTGCGTTCGGTACTGCTTTGGGTGGATTCGCTCATGATGAACCTCTCCGGTAGTTGCGGGTTTAGACGAAGGCGCGGACGATGCCGGAGGCGCCGGTGATGATGATGCAGCCGGCCAGGACCCAGCCGAGCTTGCCGATGGACTCTCCGCCTTCGCCGCGGCGGAGCTGGATGACCATGCCGATGCCGACGATGATCACCCCCAGGACGCCGAGGACCAGGCCGATTCCGGAGGCCCAGTTCAGGACGGTCAGCAGGCCTTTGGCCTGTTCCGGGACAACGGGGGTCGGGGTCGGGATGACGCTTGCTGCAAGTGCGGAAAAGGAGTTCATGGTGAGACCTTTCAGTAGGTGGTGCTGGGTGTGGTGTCGGTAGCCAGGACGGCTAAGTCAGTGAGGAAACGTTGGTACTCGCGGGCCGCGGGCGGGGTGGTGGCATCCCCGTGCCGCCAGGACTCGACCCAGGGCAGGGTCCAGAAGCGGGGGGCTCCCCCGCCGACGATGGTGGCGAATTCCCGCAAGGGTTTGGGAGTCTTCCCCGGTGCGTCCGCCAAGACAGCGAGACCGAGCAGGTCAAGCTCCGGGGCCGCTCCTGATGCCCATTGGGTCAGTGCGTTCCGGGCGGCGGTCAGCCCGCGCATGTCTGCGCGGCAGACCAGCAGCACCCGCGGCTTGCCGCTGTCCTGGAGGACGGGCCAGAAGTGATCGGTGATGCGTGCCCCGCCGAGCAGATCAGCGATGCGGCTTTCACCGGAACCCCCGTGGGCGCCGGTGACCCACAGGGCTGCAGAACCGGAGACGTTACTGCGGGCCAGACGGTCTGCGGCGTCCGGTTCAACCATTC
The DNA here is from genome assembly GCF_055412825.1 of Pseudarthrobacter linnaei. NCBI lineage: Bacteria > Bacillati > Actinomycetota > Actinomycetes > Micrococcales > Micrococcaceae > Pseudarthrobacter > Pseudarthrobacter linnaei. The sequence goes on along the minus strand of NZ_JBVAYX010000016.1, from coordinate 49,162 downwards.
CCCTCAGTGGCGCACTGATCACGGCCGCCGGCGGCACGTGAGCCTCCGGGGCTGCCGTGTCCGCTCCGTCCGCGGGGACCGGGCGGGTGATCCAGGGGTTCAAGGACTGCTGCATGGTTCCTCCTCTCAAAGTCCGTTGGTGAGTGTCTTAGAAGCCGGCTGCAACGGCGGCCGCGGCCGCCAGCCATGCCCGCTGTGTGGCGGGCTGGAGGGCTTCATAGCGAATGGGGCCATTGACCAGGGCCGGATCGTAAGGAATCCGAACGACGGCCCGGACGAACGGTGCGAAGCCGTCAGCGATCCGCTGGGCCTCGTCCTTGGCCCGCTTCAGGGCCTCCCCGCTCATGCTGCGCTTGGCGTCGGTGGACTCAGAGACGATCACGACGGCGTTGCGTGCCAGCTCCGCGTCGTGGCCCCCTCTGGATTCCAGGGTCTGCAATGTCAGCCGTGCAGCTTCTGCGCGGTCCTCGATGGCCGTGACCGGGACGACGAGCTGGTTGGTGTGGTCGATCATCCTCCGCCAGTTAGCGGCCCGGGCGGTGTTGCCGGAGTCCATGACCACGAGCCGGTAATAGCGGGTGAGCACCTGGTGGGCGATGTCGACTTCCTCGGCGGTCACTTCGTGATCGCCTTCCTCGTTTTCATCCGAGCGCAGGACATCGAACTTGTCGGCGGTCTGGTGGTGGACGAACTTGGCGATTTCCGCCGCATTGGTCGAGGGCGAGAGCAGTTCGGTGGAGGCGTCGATCAGGTCCAGAACGCTGCGGTCGTGGGAGCCCTTTTCCGTCCGCCACCCGAGGGTGCCCTGGGACTCGTTGTTATCCCACGCGACCGTGGCGGCCCCGCTGTAGCGGGCGAGGATGGCCGAGAGCATGACCACGGTGGGGGTCTTGTTTGCCCCGCCTTTGCGGTTGACCACGGCAATGGTGCGGGGGCCGGGCCAGTGCTGGCTGACCGTGCGGATGTCCTCGCGTTCGGTGAGTTCTTCCTCTGAGGGGTCCATCCGGAGTCCCAGTCGCGTGAGTGTTCCGCGCCAGCCCTGGGTGGCCGGTTCCAGCACCGGGGCGCTGACCAGGAACGAGGTTTCCTTCAAGCTGCGCCGAGTCAGCGCCGCTTCCTCAACAACGGCAGCTGTCTCCGTTTCGGGGTTGGCCGGCGCGGGGGCGGCGTCGGCTGCGGGGGTGGACGGCCACGGCTGGGGGTCCACCGGTGCCGCAGCGGCCACGGGTGCGGGAGCGGGGAAGGTATCAATGACGGCTGGCGCTGCGGTCGCGGGCGTGGTTTCGGGGGCTTCTGCCCGGCGGCGGGCCGGACTGGGCGCGTAGGAGACGGATTCGATCTTGTTGTCCGGGTGGACGATGAGTTCGCCGTGGCCTTCGGGGTCCTCGATGCGGACCCGGACGGGGCGCTGGAGGGTCTGCGCTTCGCCGACGATGAGGGCAAGAGCGTTGTTGCGCAGTTCCTGTACGGAGTTTCCGGCAGGGACGACGCGGGAGTTGCCCGCGACGATGACCTCGGCGGTTCCGTTGTCGCGGACGATGGCCCTGATGTTGGGAAAGGCCATAACTTGCGTTGGTGTAGTACCCATGAGCTTCTTCCTTACGTGTGTGGGATGGAGGGGTGCGGTACTTAGGAGGCGGGTGGGGTGAGCCGGTTGACCTTCCACGGGGCGTCCTTGCCCGTACGGAGCAGCTGCACCGTGTAAATCCCGGCATTGGTGGGGACAGCTGCCATGACGCCGAAGCCGTTGGCTTCATCGACGCTCAGGGTGGCGGGGCCGGTGACGCGGCTGACCGGGATGTTGGCCGGGTCCACTGCCGAGTAGTCGGCGGTGGCCTGCGGGGTCAGCCACCGGGCCAGGTCATTGGCCCACTGCTTTTCCTCCACCGTGGGGCGGGCGAAGTCCGCCATTGCCTTCCCGGCGACTTCCACCGCGTTGTCCTTACTGGACTGATCCCAGGTGATGCCGATGGTGGCCGGGATGGTGCCCCCTGGCGCCTGGGGTCCGCTGTTGGCGCTCAGTGAGACCGGCGCGGACGCTGTGGGCTGGCTGGTTGATTCCGTCGGAGCCGGGGTCGTGTTCGCCACCGGCGCGCAGGACACGCAGAGCAGCGCCACGGTGAGCAGGGTCAAGGGCTTTTTCACTTCTTCTCCCCTTGGGTGGGCAGGTACAGGAAAGCTGAGGGGACGCTGTTGTCGACTGTCCGGGTGTAGTAGCTGTGGTCATCCGGGGCGGGGCTGCCGTTGTAGCCCTCTTCGACGTAGGTCCCGTCGTCCTTGACCTCCTTGACCACGGCGACGTGGCCGAAGTTCGGGTCCGCTCCCCCGGCTCCCGGCGCGTACCAGACAACGGCGCCGACCCGGGGTGTGTTGCCGGCGGCCCAGCCCTTGGCGTCCCAGCCGGCCTTCCAGGTCAGGGCCGAGCCGAGGCCCTGCCCGTCCGGACGGAATGTGCCGTTGAGGAACTTGAACGGGGCTCCGGTGGAACCCATCTGCTGGTTCACCCGCCACAGTGCGAAGTCCACGCACTCTCGGTAGTACATGCCGAGAGGTGAGGTGCTGGCTGTGTTTGCGCCGACCTGCAGCCAGGTCGGGGAGTTCTTCCACGGGTAGTCATCCCCCGCGCCGGACTGTCCCGGGATGGGGCAGTCGCTGCCTTGCAGGGAGAACTTCGAGTTCGAGAGCGCCTGGACGAGTTTGACGGCCTCGGGCCAGTACCTCTGGTAGTGATAGGGGTCGGCGTTGCGCTGGACCTTGTTACCGGCAATGGTCGGTTCCAACAGTTCCCAGCCGGCCACGCCTTTCAGGGCTTTGATGAAGTTGGTGGCGCTCGTGGTTGGGTTCATGCGGTCTGCGTAGGAGCCCCACGCGCCGTTGTCGCGTTGCTGGAATAACCCCCGGGAGTCCGGGCCTGCACCGTCGCCGGTATCGAGCACGCGCAACCCGGACTCCCCCAGGGCCACCATCACGCTGATCATCTGCCCGTTGACGGACAAGTCCTGTGCCTTGCCGGCACCCATGATCGCGGCGGCATTCTGCAGCTGCTCCTGGGTGTACCCCTCAACCTTGGTGGTGCCGTCGATGACGACGGAAACCGCCGGACCGCAGTCGGCCGCCGCAGGTTTGGCGGGGGCCAGCAACAGCAGCATGGAGAAGACCAGGCCGGTCAGCACCACGGGTACCGCTACGGCGGCTCCGGTGCTGAGCATCGTGGACGGTTTCACGGCAGTTCCCCCTCTCGGTTCTTCTGGTGGATACCCGTGAGCGGAAGCAACATCTTTAAAGTATTGGTACCATCACTAAAAATATGTTGGTACGTCATGAGGGTGGGGCGGTGGGTGAGAATTGACGAATGCCCCGCATTTACAAGCCACTTCCCGGACAGCCGCTCGAGGCTGAAAAAGCCTTGATTGTGTTCAATGCCAACACTCTGCGGGCGGCCGTCATCAGGGATCTGGCCCAGCATCTTGACGGCGACACGACGGGAAACATTGCAAAGCGCATCGGCGTGGACTACCGGCAGGTCTATACGCATATCAAGACGCTGGAGGCCGAAGGGTTGGTCTCCGCTGCGGGCGAAGCTGGTGTCCGTAACGGGCGGCGCGTTCGTTACTCCCTGGACCTGGGCAGGTTGCGGGAGCATGGCCTCACCTACATGAGGTATCTGTCGGGAGAATAGGCGTCGGGCATCGCAGCACCCCAGAATATAGCGCGCGCTCTGGTTCTTTGAATCAAGGACGGGCGAGCCGGGGGCTGAGCATTCAGGGGCGAAGGCTTGAGTGCGCACGTATGGTGCACTCGCTGCGGAGGCGTAGCCCCTACTACCCCCAAACCTGTCGTAGGGGCTACACCTGTAATGCCACTCAATGTGCATGGTCAGGCCGTAGGGGGCCCCTGGAACATGTCATGTTCCAGAGTCTACTGAAAAAAATTCAGTAGTGAAAATTGTTCAGTTAGTTGGGCGCTTCTTCTCCGGCCTGGGCGGAAGATTCCGGAGAGCTTCAGTTACCGCGCGAAGGGCGTCGATGTTCACTTCTCCCAGAACCCGCGCCGCGAAATGCTCTACCTCGGCAATGCGGTAAGCCTCTATCAGGCGGAGTTCAGCCTCGACGCGTTCCGGGATGGGCCCGCTTCGCTGAAGCAGGTAGTTCTCGTCAACGTCAAAAAAGTACGCCAGTGCCTTCAGTAGCTCCGGATCCCAGCGGTTATCAGGAGAGCCGGCCAAAAGCCGGTGCCACCGCGTCCTTGTGAGCGTGTGCCCTCGTTCCGCGAGGCCCTGTCGAACGTCTTCATACGTGAAACTGTCGGCGTCTTTGGCGTGCACGATGTCCAGAAGAAGCTGGATTTTCGACGCGAGAACCTCTTTATCGCTGCGGGAATCTATGGGGTTTTCGTTCGAATTCACGCGGGATCCTGCTCCTGGCCAACAAGGGCGGCCACATTCCGAGGACAGCGCTTTTCCAGTGGGAGCGAAGTCACAGTCCTCCTTCTAGATACGTCATGGGTACACCATTTGTCAGGCCTGGTGGCTTCGTGGAATGCCACACGTGGAAAAGTCAGCCGACAATGAGAGTATATGAGGCTCCGAACGCGACAACACCGGTTATGAAGCCTGCAATGACCTGACGACCTGAGTGGTCCCGGAGATATACCCGGGACCAGCAGACAAGCGAGGCGGCCACGACGAAGGGAAGCCCCAGCCAGCCGAACATCAGTACAGCCGACACTGTCGCGCCGCCCAACGTCATCGCGTGACCCGAAATCTTCCAGATCGGGCTGACCAGGATCAGGGCCACAATCCCGCAGAGAATTCCGCCAATCAGTCCCCAGACAGGCTGGGGTGCGCCAATGATCGAGAGGATTGCGCAGCCAATCAGCGACGAGCCCAGGGTCCAGAGCATGACCGGGCGACGTTGCTTTTTGTCTCCAACATGGTGGTCCGTCAGCTGGCCTCTCTTGGCCAGTATCAGTACGACAGCAAACGGCACCAGGCAGATGAAGAGTGCAGCGACAATGCCCGACCAGATGGAGACCATCCATCGGTCTCCCAAGAGAGAAGCCAAGATCAGCAGGAACGACAACACCAGAGGCGGTTGCGCGATCTCGGTTACGGACCTGGCCACACGGCCGACGGCTGTGGAGGACCTCTCTGCGGGCAGGGTCGTGGTTGCTGCTGTCACTGAGGTGCCTTTACCGGCAGCAGCAATTCCAAAGAATCGACGCCGCCATCAAATCGGGCTTGGGCCGCGTCTAAGACACGGCCGGCAAGCATAGGTGTGGATCGCCCGGAGAGAACGGCCTTCTGATCGCTGGAGCGAATAACGTACTCGTACAGTCCCACAGAGGGGCACTTCACGAAACAAGAGCTCACAATGGCTACCAGCCACTGCGCACGGGAAAGACCCCAATAGGTCCGACCCAGTGTGGCTGTCAGAAACACCAAGGCGACACGGTCGCGAAGTTGAATCCGACGCCACGCCTTCACGATCGGCGGGATACCCAGACCAAGAGAGGTGAGCAGAACCCCGCCGTAGAACAGTGGACTGAACAGGACGTACAGGACCTGATGCAAGGCCGGGCTGCCCATCTCGAAGTGCCTTGCCGTCATGTAAGCAATTTCTTCAACGGACGCCAATGCGACTAACCCCATGCCTGCCGCGACAACGCGGGAACTCGCGCGGACGGGCAGGCTTTCCTGAGGCCGGAGGCAAATGCGCAGGACCGATACAGCGAGCAACGACAAAATGCCCATGTAGGCGCCGGCATAGAGGTAGACCGGCACCTGCTGGACATTCTCCGGTACATAGCTTGGGGTGGTTGGAACGAACCGCTGCGACAAGAATGGGGCGCCGATTGTAAGCGCGGCGAGGACGGCAGCTACGGGTCTGTGGCTGAAACGGGCTCGGTAGCTCTCATCCGGTGAGTAGGCCGCGAAGATTCCTTCCCGTACTAGCCAGACGGCGGCTGTGACACACAAATTGCGAAAAAGATGAAGGAAGTTGACGCCGCCAAGGGCACCATCAATGGTTTCTTCGGGTACGACGACACCTGTGAGAAAGAGCCCGAGGACGCCAATTCCGATCGCGCCAACGAAGGCCGTTGAAGATCCCCAGCGAACGACAAAATATAGCCGAAAGGCAAATACCGTTGCCAGGATCCAGAACGCAGCGGCGATCATAGGCCAAACATTCGTTCGGCCTTCGTGGCCTCCTTCGCAGGCGTGGCATGCAGAACCCGCGCCAGGCCAAAGGCCAAATTTTCGGCGGCAGCTTCGGCCTCGTCCAATGGAACGTCCACGGCACGGCACATCCAGCTGACGCCGTTCCGCTTACCAATAGCGGAGAAAAAAGACCCCGCGATAAGCCCGTCGAGCGGCTTCCCCTTATGGCCTAGGAGAATGTGGCTCAGTTCATGCAGCACGACGTGAACACTCCAAGCCTTGGCACCCCGCAGGTAGTGGGCGATGCCATGGCTGGGTGTGTCGATCCACTGCCCGGTGACACCTTCTCCAAGGCAGTCCACTGTGCCTTCCTCGAAGACCAGACGTTTGCCGTACTTTTCTTCGACCGCAGTCACTAGATCGCCCAGATCCGGGTACTCCGGAAGGCTCAGGGTATTGATGACGTCAGCGGTCAGTGTGGACTGTTCCATGTCCCTGCGGCTCCGGTAATCCACTGAAAAAATTTCAGTAATGTGTACTATGAAATCAACGCCCGACGGCGCCTTGGCAAGGAGCCACCCTACCAAGCTTCCAAAAACACCTGCTGTCACAGGCGGGCAGGGGATCCTCAATGACTCCGGAGCACAACTATGCAAAGAGACGGCAACAGCAGGCGCATTTACAGCCATCGCGCTCCTAGCAGCTTCTCCCTCTCCACCTTGGGCGCGCCATCAGTCGGGCGCCTGACCTTGGCAAATACTGGCGACACGCCAACGGACGCTGAAGCACTTAATGGTACTGGTACGGATAGGCTCGGTTTTATGAGTGCAGCCATTCACCGACGCGAACGCGGTACGGGTGCCGGAAACGTCGTACTGAAAGTAGACGTCGCCGCGCCTGCAAAGGCCCTGGTAGAGCGAGTAGCGACCCACATGGGCCTCTCAAAAGGCCAGGCAACCGAAATGCTTCTTATGAGCATCCGCTTGGATTCTCGCGGGCTGCCGCTCTGGGACAACATTGACGACTTTCAGAACCAAGGAGCTTTGCCTATCGCGAAGGCCGGTTAAAGACTGAAGGCCCGCTCTCGCGGGCCTTCAAAAGTATGACGTTCAGATCCACATCTTGGCGGATCAGAGATCTGAACTTATCCAAGCTCCCCGTGAGGGTGGCTCGCTTTGCTATACCCCCGAAAGGACTAGCTGGTGTCTATGGTACCCGCAGAGTTCTCCGCGTCAACACTCGACGCGGCGCGTCAGATCACGCCTCAAGAAGCATGGGCCCTCGCTCCGCTGATCGCCGGCGCACCGACTTACCGGTCGGGACGTTGGATTGGCGGCCGCTTCCAGTACCCGCGGCCGCAGAGTGCACCCGTGATCACCGCTGCGCTTCCTTCCCGGCCGGCGGCTGTGCCAATTCATGGCGCGGATGGTTCCGTTTCCACGCTCTGCCTTGACCTGGATACCTCCAAAGCACTGCAGGGAGTCGTTGATGACAACGCCCAACGGCTCGGGAACCTCCTGGAAAGTTGCGGTATCCGCTACGTCGCGGACTACTCCCCCAGCGGTGGACGGCACCTCTACATCCCGCTCGCAGAGCGCATGAGCGGCCCGGAAGCCCGGGAACTCGTCCAAGCCATGACCCTCCTTGCTCCGAGTCTCGATCCCAGTCCGCACCAGAACGTCACCGACGGCTGTATCCGGGTTCCAGGTTCCGCACATAAGTCCGGAGGCCACCAGATCCTGACCACTCCCCTGACCACTGCCTACGACATCCTGCGCCGTCGCAATCCCGCCGACGCTGTCACCGCTCTCAGGCTGGCTCTGGCGCCGGAGATCCGACGCGCCCGCGAGCTGAGAAACCGTACGGCCAAGATGGCGGCCTCCGCGACGGCGCACGGTGTTCACTCTGGTTCCTTCGGCGGGAGCCAGTCCCCCTTGCGGGTGCTGGCCCGTACCGGCTTGTACGACACAGCCAAGTACGCCAGCCCCTCAGAGGCCCGGATGGCGGTCCTGAACCACTTCGCCGCCTGTGGCTGGACCCTGGATCAGGTCCGCCTCGAGATGGGAGGCCAGTTTCCCGGCCTCGCAGCCCTCTATGCCGACACCGGCCGGCAGGAACGCCTGATCGACACAGAGTGGGCGAAGGCCTGCCGCTGGATTCAAAAACGGGGAACCCAGCCAACAGGCAGAAGGAGTACCCGTATTAACGACACAAGCCTCCCACTACCCACAGGGGGGGCCAGCAGAACCAGCAGCAAGGCTGGCTCTCATCAGCTTGTGAACGATCTTGAAAATGTCCTCTACGCCGTCTTGGATCACCGGCTGAAAGAACGCGGCCGCGAGGGCCTTAGTCTGCGCCTGCTGCTCCGGGCTGTACTTGGCTACATGCGAACCATGGAGACTGATCTTCTGGATGTAGGCTGCCGTACTTTTGCTACTGCACTGGGAAAACACCATGGCACTATCTCCAGGCTCCTTCGGACGTTGGAGCAAGTCTCAGATGGCATTCTGACTAAAGTCGCTGATGCCCGCGGCCGTAACGCTGACACGTACGTGATCCAGCTTCCCCGGCATTTTGAACAACTTGCCCGGGAACTCTCCTGGCGCAGCGGGAAAATCCATGGCATCCGCCCTGTGTTCCGGGCCCTGGGTGACGTCGCTGCCCTCGTCTACGAATCTATCGAACGCGGACGCCTCTCCCCCACCACGGCAGGAATCGTCCGCTCCACTGGTCTCAGTCGTACAGCCGTTGAATCGGCCCTGGGTGTCATGTGCAGCTACAACATGATCGAACGCCGGCACGGACAATGGGCAATTACGGCCGTAACCAGCCTTACCGCGCTGGCCCGCCGGCTCGGGGCGCTTGACGATGTAGCAGAGCAGATCCGCCGACATCGAATGCAGCGCGCAGCCTGGCACGCGTGGTTGGACAGGAATCTGGTACCTGAACTTGCAGAACACGAAGTAGAAGACCCCGAATCGGACCTCTACTGGATCCCTCCCTCCGAAAGCGAACTGGACTGGGGTGGGACGCTGTGGCGAGTGGCCTGAAGCTCTGCACCATCATGGAACGTTTTAGCAAATACTGCCGGTATAGGTGGGCTCCGCGGCAGTGATGTGCTTTGTGCCGCGGAGCCCAACCCAGAATGCTGAGAGGATCAATCTATGTCGGCCAAAAGCATCTATTTAAATAATTACGTCATGACAGATTGACGGATTGATGTACGTCTATCAATCTAGCTTGGCAGAGACTTAGGAGCCATGGCCCGCTGCAGCGCCGTCTCCGGTAGCGGGGGTGCTGTCTGGACATATCTACCCTATAAATAATTCTGTCATGACAGATTGACGGATTGATGTACGTCTATCATTCTGGCCTGGCACACACTTAAGGAGCCACAGTGCATCAAAGTCTTCAGATTATTCCCCGGGAGGGGCACATCGGCCGCTGCCAGAGGTTGCCCGTGAATGCTGACCAGCACGAGGTAGATAGCGCGCGCAGCCTAGACATATTTAAACCACATAAATAATTCTGTCATGACAGATTGATAGATTGACGTACATCAATCAATCTGTCAGTCTGTATTAAAACGCGAAGGAGCAATATGAAAGTGACTGCCATAGGCAACCGAAAGGGCGGGGTGGGCAAGACGTCCGTCACCCTCGGACTTGCCACCGGACTCCGGCTGATCGGCAAGAAAGTTCTAGTCATCGATCTGGATCCCCAGGCCAACGTCACTGACGCGCTTGAGGGGGCTGGAGAGTTTGACATTTTTGACGTCCTCTACGGCGGGGAGGCCGGTACTCTCGGGCAAGCTATCACCACGACCTCGTGGGCTGGCATTGACCTCATCCCGAGCTCCGAGTCGCTGGCTCGGCTGGAGTCCGAAAGCATAATGACTCCAGAGATGCGGCTCAAGGCGGCCGCTTGGGGGGCAGAGGAACTAGAAGAGTACGACCACGTCCTCATTGATTTGCCGCCGGCACTCGGGAGGCTAACCCTGAACGGACTGATCTGGGCTGACCGAGTCTTGGTCGTGACCGAGCCGGCCGCATTCTCCGTTAAGGGAGTGACCGAATTCCTGGAAACGGTCAAGAAGGTGCAGTCTCTGCCTCACCTGAACCCTGCTCTGGAATTCATCGGCATCATCATCAACAAAACCAGCTCACCACTGACCGGCGAGCACGCGTTCCAGATCGGCGAACTCGAAGCGGAGTATGGCAGCGACGTGATGGATCCGCACCTGCCCCTTAGGACGGCGATGCAGGATTCCATCAGCAGCAGGGCGCCGCTGACAAAAATCAACAGCAGGGGGGCGGCCATCATGACAGAGAAGTTTGTCGCCCACGCACGCTACTTGGATGGGGAGAAGTAAATGGCCGTCGACAGAAAGTCATCCATTCGAAAGGCGCCAGCCGCCGATGTCGTTGATGTCCTAACATCCAGAGCGGAAGCACCATCGCTGAGGTCTGATGTGCAGCCCGTTGTCGAGGCGCGGTCGGCCAAGTCGAATCTTGAGCCTGTTGGTACGAGGGGGCCGGGCCCGGGGCGGCCCAGAGGCAAGAGAAGGATGGAGCCGTTTTCATCCAAGATCGAGATCGGCCTCCGCGACGAAATGGATGCATACATTGAGGAATATGGAATCACGATTACAGACTTCCTTGATGAAGCGATACGAGATCGTCTAAAAAAATAATTCCGTCTAGACAGAATTATCGATCCAAGGTCGCAGCGTTGCCGTTCCGCGCATCGTGGAAGGTAATGCACCTCGAACCCGGCTACCGTGAACACTGAAATATTTTCAGTAGAGGGGTTCGGCCATGGCAGGGCGTAAGAGGCAAGTAGATGGTCAGCTGAGCTTTGAGGCTCTGTGGGCGGCACCAGAGGAGGATCGTGATGAACAAGTACGGCAGGCAGGCTCAGGAAGCCTGGAAGGCAGCAAGCCCAACGCGCTACAGCCAGATCCAGGACCCGGTGGATTTCTTCACCAGGCTGGGGGAGGAAGCCCAGGAACAGGTGGACGGGCTGCTGATGAAGATCGCGGGACCGGACCCGCAGGGCGAGGGGTATCTGGAGAAGGTCGGCCGGTTGAACGCGGCACGGAACCAGGCCGAGGAGATCGTCCGTTACGACCTGCTCTCGCCACCGGAGACGGAGGACGAGGAGGACGAGTACGTGAACCCGAGTATTCAGGAACACCTGGAGTTTATGGCCGAGGTGCAGAAGCTCAGGGAGCAACTCTAGCCACCGATCCCGACAGGTTCCGCCCCTCATCCCAAGACGACCTGGCACCATCGGGTGCCCGCAGCCGCATCCGGGCGAACCTAGCAGCCCTTGAAGTACTGCGGACGCTGCAGAGCGAGGCGCGTCATGCCACAGAGGCCGAGAAAGCGTCACTGGCACGGTGGGGGAGTTGGGGAGCGCAAGGCGTCTTCCAAATCTTCGATGAGTCCCGCGAGGAATATGCCGGGGACCGTGAGCACCTTCGCAGCCTCCTGAGCGAGGTCGAGTACGACGCCGCACGCAGGACTACGATCAACGCCCACTACACGGACGCGGCCTACGTTCAGGCCATGTGGTCCACCGTCCAAGAGCTTGGCTTCACCGGGGGCACTGTCCTGGAACCGGGATCCGGTGTGGGAACCTTCATGGGCTTCGCCCCGGACGCCGCCGAGATGACCGCTGTGGAGCTGGATCCGACCACCGCGGCCATCTCCCAGGCCCTTTACCCCGCGGCCACCGTCCGGGCTGAGTCCTTTGCCGATACCAAGCTGCCGACCGGTCACTTCGACCTGGCTATCGGCAACGTACCCTTCGCGAACGTCACCCTGCACGATCCCCGCCACAACGCCGGCGGCCACTCAATCCACAACTACTTCATCCTCAAGTCCCTGGAACTGACCCGCCCCGGCGGCATGGTCGCGGTGCTGACTTCCAGCTTCACCCTCGACGGAACGAACCCCTCAGCCCGCCGGGAAATGAACCAGCTGGCCGACCTCGTGGGCGCCGTCCGGCTGCCCACAGGCTCACACCGCAAGGCAGCCGGCACCGATGCCATGACGGACCTCCTGATCTTCCGCCGCCGGGAACCCGGAAAAGAACCGGCCTCCACCCTCTGGGAAACCGTCACAGCCCGGCAGATCGACGGAACCATCACCCGCCTGAACTCCTACTTCGATGAATACCCCGAACGGCTCCTTGGCGAGCTGCACGTCAGCCACGGCATGTACGGGGCCGAAACCCTGCAGCTGACCACCGATGATCTTTCGACCGTCCCGGACCGCCTGAACGCAGCCCTGGCCGACGTCGTACGCGAGGCCCGGACCGCCGGAATGGTGATGACCGAGCGGACCGCTGACCAGGAGCGCCAGCGGGCCGCCTATGTTCCGGCTGCCGCCCACGAGTGGGACGGCCACATCAGCGCCGCCGACAACGGCTTCACCGTTGTCGAAAAAGGCTCACACACCGAACTCGCCGTGCCCAAGACCCAGGCCGCTGAACTCCGGGCCCTCCTGGGGCTGCGCGACAGCGCCCGGCAGCTGCTCACCGCAGAGGCCGAAAGCCGCGAGGACACCGCCGGCATTGATGGACTCCGTGAGGAACTGAAGAGCGCCTACGGCCAGTACACGGAAACCTACGGGCCGATCAACCGCTACACGCTCAGGAACACAGGGCGCGTGGATGAAGAGACGCAGGAACCCATCCAGGCCCGCATGACGCCCAAGGCAGTCACTATCGTCTCCCGTGACCCGTTCGGTCCTCTGGTGATGGCGCTGGAAAACTTCGATGAAGCCACGCAGACAGCTTCACCGGTCGCCCTGCTTTCCACCCGTCAGGTCCAACCGCGCCGACCGGTCCTTGGCGTGGACACCGCAGAAGAAGCCCTCACCGTCACCCTCGACACCGTAGGCGAGGTTGATCTGGACTACGCAGCGTCCCTGTTGGGCATCAGCGCTGATGACGCCCGGGCCGCCCTGGGGGAGAGCATCTACCACATCCCCGACGCCGAGGAGACCTTCCAGACCCGGGCCGAATACCTGTCCGGGAACGTGCGGGAGAAGCTTGAAGTGGCCCAGGCGGCCGCGCTCTCCAATGACCGGTTCGCCGTCAACGTCCAGGACCTCGCCTCGGCCATGCCGGAACCGCTGCGCATGGATGAAGTGGAAGCCCGCCTCGGTGCGGTCTGGATCGACGCCGGCACGCACCAGGAGTTTGTCCGGGAAATCCTGAACGACCCCTACGCCACCGTCTCCAACGCCGCCGGCTCCATGTGGGACGTCAAAGCCAACCGCCACACCCTGGCCGCCACCAGCAACTGGGGTACGCAGAGGATGCCCGCTTCCGATGTCCTCAAACAGGTCCTGGAACAGCGGCCCGTGCGTGTCACGGACGAAGGTGAGGACAAGCGCCGCATTCTGAACCCCACGGAAACCGCCGCGGCCCAGGAGAAAGCCCAGCTGCTGCAGGAGCGTTTCAGCGAATGGGTATGGGAAGAACCCGAACGGGCCACCCGTCTCATTGACGAGTACAACCGCCGTTTCAATTCCATCGTGCTGCGCGATTACAGCACCGAGGGAGAGCGGCTGACCCTGCCCGGGATGGCCAAGGACTTCTCCCCACGCCCGCACCAGCGCGCCGCTGTGGCCCGGATGCTCTCGGAGCCTGCCGTGGGGCTGTTCCACCAGGTCGGCGCGGGAAAGACTGCCGAGATGGTCATGGGCGTGATGGAACTGCGCCGGCTGGGCATGGTCAACAAGCCCGCCGTCGTGATCCCCAACCACATGCTCGAACAGTTCGCCCGCGAATGGCTCCAGATCTACCCGCAGGCCCGGATCCTCGCAGCATCCTCAAGCGATCTTGCCGGGGATAAGCGCCGGCAGTTCGTGGCCCGGGCAGCCGCCAACGAGTGGGACGCCGTGGTAATGACCCGCACGGCGTTCCAACGCGTGAGCCTCAGCCCCGAAGCTGAAGCCTCTTATATGAGGGCCGAAGTCGCCCAGGCGCGGGCCGAGCTGGAAGCGGTCAGGGACAGCGGCCAGGACAATGGCCAGCCCAGCGCGAGCATCGTCAAACGGCTCGAAAAGGTGGTCCTGGGGCGGGAAGAACGCCTCAAAGCCAAGCTCGATACCCCCGCCGATCCGGGAATCAACTACGAGGAAACCGGCATTGACTACCTCGTGGTGGACGAGCTGCACGACTACAAGAACCTGGAGACGCCCAGCAACATCCCCGGCGCCGGAATCCAGGGCTCCAACCGTGCATCGGACCTGCACATGAAGACAGAGTTCCTGCGCCAACGCGAGGGCCGGCGCGTGATCACCGGAGCCACAGCGACACCCATCGCGAACTCCGTCACGGAAATGTACGTCATGCAGCGCTACCTGCGCCCGGACCTGCTCCAGGCTGCTGGAATCCAGGACTTCAACACCTGGGCAGCGACCTTCGGGCAGGTTGTCGAGGAAATGGAACTCTCCGTCGCCGGCGGTGACCGGTTCAAACTCAAGAGCCGGTTCGCGAAATTCCAGAACGTCCCCGAGCTGCTGAAAATGTTCCACACCTTCGCGGACGTCAAGACCGCCGAGGATCTGAAGCTCCCCGTCCCGGCCCTCGCCGCACGCGCCGGGGACGGGCTGCGGCAGCCGAACATGCTCACCGTGGAACCCAGCCCCGAACTGCGTGGATACATCCAGGACATCGGTCAGCGGGTGGACCGCATCCAGCAAAAGCTCGTGGACGCCGAGGAAGACAACATGCTCAAAGTCTCCTCAGATGGCCGCAAGGCCGCCTTGGACATGAGACTCGTTGACCCGGCACTGTCCCAGCAGGGCCCGACCAAGATCAGCGCCACCGCTGACCTGCTGGCCAGTGTGTATGAAGAGCACAAGGACCGCATCTACACCGACCCGAAAACCGGTGAACCGGACCCCGTGCCCGGTGCCTTGCAGTTGGTGTTCTGTGACTTCGGCACCCCCTCTGACCGGTGGAACGTCTACGGTGAACTCAAAGATCAGCTCCGCCGCCGCGGCGTGCCCGAACACCTGGTCCGGTTCATCCACGACGCCAAGAACGACACCGAGAAGGGCCGGCTCTTTGCCGCCGCCCGCTCCGGACAGATCGCCGTGCTGATGGGATCGACCTCGAAAATGGGTGTTGGCACCAACATTCAAAAACGCGCCGTGCACCTGGTCGACATGGACGCCCCATGGCGGCCCTCCGACGTCGAGCAACGCCACGGCCGCATTCTGCGCCAGGGTAACCAGAACCCCGAGGTCCGCATCTCCCAGGTGGTCACCAAGGAATCCTTCGATTCCTTCATGTGGCAGGGACTTGAACGAAAGTCCCGGTTCATCAACCAGATCATGCGCGGCCGCCTTGACGTGCGCGAAATCGAGGACATCGGGGACAACACCCTGAACTTCGCCGAGGCCAAAGCCATCACCAGCGGCAACCCGCTGGTGATGGAAAAAGCCGTCGCCGACCAGGAAATGGCCCGCCTGAGCCGCCTGGACCGGGCCTACAACCGCAACATGGTTGCTGTCGCCCACACCAAGCGCGGCGAACAATCAGCCGCCGTCGCCGCCGCCCAGGACCTGCCCCTGATTCAGGCAGCGGCAGCGCGGACCCTCGACACCACGGCGGATGCCTTCAAAGCCACCATCGACGGCACGTCCCTCGACAACCGCGGGGACGCGGCCGAAGCACTCCGGGCATGGGCCGGCAAGCACGGCCACCGCCTCATGAATCTCTACGGCTACGACGAGCTCGGAACCATCGCCAACCTCGGCGGCCACGACCTCCGCGCCCGACTCATGCCGGCCCGGAACCTTGATCGGGCAACCGTCGAAGTACGCATCGACGGAGTACCCAGGGCAACAACACAAATAGCCCGCCGCAGCCTCCTGTCAGCCGATCTAGGCACCATCAGGCAACTCGAAAACAGGGTCTCATCGCTCCCAAAGCTGGCAGCCGACGTCGAAGCACGACGAAAGGAAGCACTCACCCACGTGGAACTAGCAGGGAAGGCATCGAGAAAAGTGGTTTTATCGCCCCGATGTCGTCGGCTTCACGTATGCGCTGTTATCCGCGTTGTCGATTCCTGTCCCTGCACGCCGTTGGGTGCTGATCAACTGGGCCTCCGCAGTCGGCGGCCTGGCGGCGATGTAGGTGGACTCCTCGCCGAGAATGTTGGCTACGCAGAGCAGGGGGGACGGCGGTGGGACTCTGGATGCTTCGTCATGCGAGTTCAGCTGACGGTTGTGGATCCGGGTATTCCTCAAGAGCCTTTTTGCTTCCGTTGTCCTCGTGATGGCTGCGATCAATCACGTGACGAGCTGCCTCCCGGATTATCCTGGCCGGGTGTTCCGTGGTCATTTTGGAGACTTCATAACGAACTTCGTCGCTGTAGTGAATCCACTCATCACTGGCGGCCATTCTTTGGAGGCCATGAAGCGTGAACAGTGGAACTCGAATGCCCCCCGACCGGAGTGAGTTTAGGAGTGCTGAATAGACGAGGGGAGCCCTTGCTCCCGGGCAGACCAGCGCGCACGATGACAGATGAGAACAAGGACCGTTCCGCACGGACCGGCCTGATAACCATAAACGGAGGATTCATGACCAGGGACGCCAATATCCAGGCCCAGGAGCGCTTCGGCGCCGCTGTAAACCGCGGCAAACTCGACGAATTCGACGACGTCGTCGCGGCCGGCTGTGTCGACCACGACCCGGCACCGGGACAAGGACCGGGCCCGCAAGGGTTCAAGGACCTGTTCACAGGGTTGCGCACTTCTTTTCCGGATCTGCACCTCGACGTCGAACACCTCACAGCCACCGACGACGACGTCGCGTTCGCCTACACGATCACCGGGACACATCAGGGGCCGCTGATGGGCCACCCGCCCACCGGCAAGAGCTTCAAAATCCGGGGCATGCAGATCGGACGCTTCGAAGACGGCAAACTCGTCGAACGCTGGGGAAGCAGCGACCAACTCGGCATGCTCACCCAACTCGGGCTGTCCCCGCAGCCATGAACATCGTCCCCGCACTAGCCACCGGGGCCGCAGCAGGCGCCGCCGGGACCACAGCCCTGAACACCCTCACCTACCTGGACATGATCTGGCGTGCCCGCCCCGCCAGCAGCACACCCGAGGCCACCGTCGAAAAACTGGCCGACGTCACAGGGGTCAAGATCCCCGGCAACGAGGAAGAACGCACGAACCGGCTGGCCGGGCTGGGCCCGCTGACAGGGCTTGTCGTCGGCGCCGGAGTCGGCGCGGTTCTCGGACTTGTCAGGGAGGCCGGATACCGGCCAGGACTCCTCGCTTCGTCACTGACTGCGGCGGCCGGCGCACTGATCGGCAGTAACGGTCCCATGATCGTTCTCGGAATTACCGATCCCCGCACCTGGTCCACCACGGACTGGGCCAGCGACATCATCCCGCATCTGGCCTACGGCATCGTGACAGGCGCGGCGCTGCACGCCCTGGACCCGGCCGCCGACCGCCCCCGTTGACCCGCCGGGGGCGCAACGGGCAGACTTCCCCGTTGCACCCCTGACCGTCCAAACCGTCTTCGGGATTTCTGGCCGGGGCGCAGAAATCCCGGGAATCCGATTCGCGGCAACACGCGGGTGAGGCAGCGATTGCACCCTTCTCAAAGGGTGAAGTAACCCCGTCCACCCATAAGGGTCCGGGATCATGGGGGTTCTTATCTGGCAGCAGGCGGCACTCGGTCCCCTGATTTCGAGTACACGGCACCCCGCCGGGATTGGCCTAACGGAACTGTCACATTCCGGGGCCCCAACGCCTCCGCGACCTCGTTCATCGCGGGCCCCGATCAAGCTGCGATTTCCCACCAAAGTGGGTTCAAGTCAGATTGACAAAATCAAGCGGGTGATGCCCGTGGCTTCGACGATCTCAGAGATGGACTGATTTTCCTGGTCCCGAAGGTGGGCGGCATAGGCAAGCTTCGCTGGATTGATCACGCTGGGCCGGCCGATCCTTTTGCCGTTAGTAACAGCAACGGCACGCGCGTGAGCTGCGGAACTGAGACGACGCGTTTCCATCGTTTGGCTGGTCTTTGTGACTGTTCATCAAGAATGGCTGCTTTTTCACAGCTCATGGTGGCGGATTAGCTGATACCGATGACAAAGGTTGGAGCCGTACCAGTCCGCGACGCGCTCCACGGCCACCATGATTGGGCGCTTCCGCCTGAGGGACCGCATCCATGGCTCCCCGTAGATGTCCATGCATTCATCCTGGTTAGAAATCTGTCGAGAGTGCCGGTTTCGGTTGCTGGGGCTGGTGTATTAACCACGGACGTTGGTGACAGGCGGCGTGGATAGGTGACAAAAAGAAGACCTCCGGGTGGAGTGGGGCTTGTCTAGAGTCCAGTTCCACAAACGGAGGTCTTCATGTCCCACCCTAATGCCTTTCTCGCACCCAAGGGCCGGCTGCAGCTGGCCAGATGCATCGTCGATGACGGGTGGCCGCTGCGTCGGGCCGCAGAACGGTTCCAGGTATCCGTACCGACAGCCGCACGCTGGGCAGACCGTTACCGCGAACACGGCGAGAACGGGATGGAAGACCGCTCCAGCCGCCCTCTTGTGTCTCCCTCGCGGACCCCGCAACGGCGTGAGCGGCGGATTATTGCCCTGCGCGTGAACCGGAGGTGGGGGCCGGCCCGGATCGGGTATCTGCTGGGCCTCCACCCGTCCACCGTGCACAAGGTCCTCTCCCGGTTCGGGTTGGCGAAACTCTCCTGGCTGGACCGTGGCACGGGCCGGGTGATCCGCCGCTACGAGCACGAGAAGCCCGGCGACATGATCCACGTCGACATCAAGAAACTCGGACGCATCCCTGATGGCGGCGGCCACCGTGTCATGGACCGGGCGGCGGGCAGGAGAAACAAGACAGGGACCGCGGCGAACCGGCGCCCCGGCTACGCCTACCTACATAACGCCGTGGATGACCACTCCCGCTTCGCCTACACCGAGATCCTCGAAGACGAGAAGAAAGAGACCGCCGCCGGCTTTTGGGAACGCGCCAACGAGGCCTTCAACGCCGCCGGCATCACCGTGAAGCGCGTCCTCACCGACAACGGCTCCTGCTACCGCTCCCACGCCTTCAAAGACGCCCTGGGCCCGGACATCACATACAAACGAACCCGGCCCTACCGGCCCCAGACCAACGGCAAAGTCGAACGCTTCAACCGCACGATGCTCGAGGAATGGGCCTACGCCCGCCCCTACACCTCAGAGGCCGAACGTGTTGCCGCTTTCCCCGCCTGGCTCCATGACTACAATCATCACCGAGGCCACACCTCACTCAAAGGTCAGCCACCAGCAAGCCGCGTCACTAACCTCCGTGGGTAATACAGCTAGGGAGCACGCAACGCCGGATGTGCTGGTAAGGGACGACGTCGAGGTCCACACCATCGCGGCAGCCGTGCTGGCGGTGCGGATGCTTCCGGCCCCGCTCGCCGCGGCACCCAGCGTCCCCGTGACCACGGTTCTGGTGACGCCGGCGGTGGTCACCGTGGTTGCCGTGGTTGCCGACGTGGTGGCGTTGAACGTGAGCGCCATCCTTTCAAACTGTGTCTCACATCAGTAGCACACCTCACTCCGTCGAGGCGCCTGACGGTGCAACCGATGGCGAACTCATAAGCGCTGTCTGCCAGGCCGTGCGGTGACGTTGTACTCAATCGAGTCAAGGACGAAACGCAGATAGGAATAGTCCCCGCTGGGGGCGTGCCAGATTCCCTCGCCGCGCTCCGCAACCCAGTGCGGTCCGAACTGTCGATAGCTCCCCAGCGGGGTGGACCAGCGCATTTTGGTGAACGACTTTCCGTCCGCGGACGCCGCCCCGCGTTCGTCAGCAACAAAATCTATGAGCTCCCCGCGATCGTTGAACGAAAGGACGGCACTGACGGTGTGGCTTCCGTTGGTAAAGGACGCACTGACGGTGTGCGAATCGATTTCGCGCCACCGGATTCCCGGATCGGCCAGCGCGCCTGGCGCGAACACGCAGAGGTCATTGAACAGCGTCACCGTCTCGGCCTCGTCCATGTCCGGCCCATGAGCATCGACCACCGTTACGGTTGATGCGAGCTTCACCCGCATGGTCGCGGAGGGCCCGATGAACCGGTGGAAGGCCTGGATCGGCATGCCCCCCCGTGAGGCGTCCATGAGGAACAGGCGTGAGAATCGGTCGTAGAAGTTGCTTTGCCGGCCGGTGAAGGACATCCAGGGCGCGGACGGTCCGCTGCGGATCTGCCCGTGATAGCGGGCGAAGAAGTTGTGAACCTTTGGCAGACCGACCGCACCGCTGAGCCGAATGTAGCCTTGCACCACCGCGGGAAGCCGGGAGAGGTCGGTTTCGGTAAGTATCGGGGACTGGGCGGCCCGGGCCAGGCCTTGTGAGACGTCGCGGTCGTACTGGGCGTGGAAGCTCTGCGGCCCTCGCGAAAGGTAGCCGAAGGCGATGCCGACGAGCAGGATGAGGTTGGCGATCGTCCCGTAGGCGGCGTCTGCCCAGGACGAGATAATCACGATCTGGGAGACAACGATGCCCCCGGTGCAGAATACCCACCATCGTTCTGGCAGGGCGAAGAGAGCAACCGAGCCGGCTAGGAGAAGGGCTGCCGCCACTAACCAGAGGACACCCAGCGGCGCAGATATCTGTTCCGTCAGTTGGGGAACGTCGGCGAACCCGAAACCCTTCGCAGCACCGATCAGGTGGATGAGCGCGTGAGCGACGAGGAAGGCCGCGAAGGCAATTTTCATGACCACCCCGACCGGAGATTTATGGGCACGCCAGGACTGTGGCACGGGTGGTTTCCTAACGTTCAACATGGGCAGCGGGCTAAGAAATGTTCATTGGGAACGCTGATGCGGCGGTCCGGTCAGCGGGGACCACGTAGCCGAGAGGAAGGCGGTGCGATGACGAGCACCGCACTGTCGAGGAAGCGGACAATGGCCGAGCGCCTAAATCAGTTGCTTCGTTCTTTCAGTCCGGCAGCTGTATTTAGGTGCTTGAGGTAGAAAAAGAGCGGGACCGCTCCGATTACGGCGAGCACCAGGAAGATAGGAACGGCTGCCATCGACGCGAAGGGGGTACTCGGATCGGCGCTGGCGCCGAACCACTGATCGGAGGCCACTCCGATGGCCTCGAGCACCAGCATCACAAGCATCCCGCCGACGACCACTTCGCCGAGCGGCTGGCGATTCCAGAGCCACCATGCGCCGCTGATAAGCAAGGGCAACCAGATCGCGAGGTCCTGCACGAAGACCGCATTCGTGGTCGCCCCGGAGCCATTGAGGAAGGCGGCCGGCTGCTCGCTGAGGACGGCTGGAACAATGGTCCGCAACCACACCGCCGCATTGAGTACAGCAAGCACGGTGGCATAGGTCGCGATGCTGCGGGCCGGGAGTCCATCGTCGAAGCTGGCGCGGAATGCTGCAAGGTCCATCTTCCGAACGATCACCACGATGGACCAGAACGCCAATGACAGCATCGCGACGTAAATCAGGAAAAGGCTGTTGAACGGGGTGGCAAAGAGGAACAGCACGCCCTGATAGCTGATGTATGCCAGTGCCCCCAGCCAGAGGACCAGCGCCCGCGCCGAGTCACGCCGCGTGAAGAACATCGCAGCGACGAGCACTGGAATCGCGAGGACCATGATCACCAGTGCAGTACCGCGGAGGTTGCCCTGAGCGACGGGCGGACCCCCAAGAACATCGGGGATGAAAAACGAGGTCGCGGCAGCCGCGAATGCCACGATCGCCAATGCCCCGGAGAGTCGGTACGCAGCGACGGGTAAGTTATTCATGTGCTTGATGGTACCGGCACGTCCGTGTCAGCGTAATGCTGAACACCGTCCAGCTCGAGCACGACCCGCCTCCGGTTCGGCAGCAGCAGGAGAAAATCCATCCGCTGGCGCGGAAGCGTACTGCCATTTCGCTTGGTGTAGGGATCGTAATGCAGGTACACCTGCGGGATCAGAGCCGGAAGATCGAACCCGTGGGACCCGTACAAACTGCAGTATTGCTGGAAAAGGAATTGCTCGGCGCCGTTGCCATCCATCGATGCCATGAGACGGCGGTAGAGCGCCCCGGCCGCTTCGCGTTCGGCGTCGGCGGGAACAGTTTCGGTCCCGGCCCACCAGGACACCAGCGCCCGCCAGCTCAGTCCCTCAGCTGGCAGCGCCCTGTTGTAGACCAGACAGTGTTCGGCGTTCTCGGTGATCTGAATGTCGTTATTCACGGCATCCAGCAAGACAATCTTGGGCTGCGGCCCGTTTGCGGCAAAGATGAGGTTCTTTAGGTCGCCAGCCACACCGCCGACGCCGGCAAGGGAAAGCACATGTTCAAGCTCCGCTGACGGATACTCCTCGTTGACCCGGTGGCCCAGGGCAACGAGCTGCTCCAAGGAGAGTTCCCGGAGCTTTCTCTCAACGTATCGGATCTTGCTCTTCCACGGATCCTCGCCCTTTTTGAGTGGCGCCAGGCCGAATCGCAGGCACTCCTCCGCCACCTCGTATGCAGGTGCCTGGGCCAAGGCGCCGGCTACGGCCGCCCGTACCGTTTTGAGGTTGGCCCGGTCGGGCAGTTCAGGTGACTATGCTCTCTGGAGCACGGCAGAGAAGAAGTCTTGGAACTGCTGCGGTTCTGCCGGATCCGAGGGAGTGCTCACGTTCCCTCTACCAGACCTTGATGCCGAAGCGTTTCGCCACGGTCATTAGAGCGGAATTGTGTGCCTGAATCTCGGTGACCGAATTGGGGGCCATTTCATCGCCGTCCAGACCATCGTCCCGGCGGCGCAGCCAGTACGCCCAACAATCTCCACCGCCGTGTTTGCTCTCGAACCGGATGCCCAACGGTAGGCTGCCGTCATCCAGGACCTGCTCACGGATCCACGTGGCGATCATGGTCGTCGCCGCCCGGTTCTCACCGTGGAGGACGCCGAGCGTCAGTTGGGAGACGCCGAGTACATCGTTGAGCTTCTCGCCGATGCCGCCCCCTATGGCTGCGATGGAGTCAGGGTGTTCGACGTCGACCCACCAGCCTGCGTCGCCCAGGGTGAGCTGATAGATGTTGCGCCGATCGCGCCAGTGTCGCGGCAGGCAGCCCATCTTGACCTGGTTGCCCCAGTCATCTTTGACGCCCTTGACGTAATCGTCCAGGGTCATCCCCATGAAGTCGGCATCCTTTTGCATCGGGTGCTTGACGCCAAGCTTCAGGGCATACCCGGACAACACCTCCGCGAAGGCGATCTCGTCGTTGTCAGAAATGTAGACAGTGGAACCCGGCGTGTCATAACGGCTCCAGCCTGCCGGGTCATCGCCGCTCAGGCGCTCAGGCGGATCCAGGGCACCACGGTTGGTGGTGGCGACCCGGCGGCCGGACCGGAAGTCGTCCAGGATCCAGAGACCCGTTTTTGTGCACTGCTTCCCGCTCAAACGTCCTGCCTGTCCTCGAGGAACGCCGTCAGTGCCTGGAGGACTTCTTTGTGCCGGTCGTCGCGGATCGCGGTGATCGGGGTGTCTTCGCCCAAGAAGGGATTTCCACCGATGAACCAAGCGCGCGCGATGGCTTCGCTCTCGGCGTCTGCAATGGAGATCCAGACGCGGTGCGCCAACTGCAGACGCTTCTGGAAGGCCGGACCGGGGGTCGGACCGTCGGGCTTCGCCCACTTGTGCGGAAGTTTCTTATCCTTCGAACCTGCCAGGGCGGCCACCAAGAGAGGGCCGAGGTGGCTGTTCAATCGCCGTACGAGCTCGTGGATGTCCATGCGGGCGGTCTCGTTGTGCCCCGCGATGATGGTCGTTGAAATGCTCATGACCCCACGATAACACCCAAATGACACCCCAGGACAGTAGCTGCGTAGTTACTCCGTAGCCCGCCAGCAACATGGGCCGCCGTAGCGGGGCCTCCGCCTGAGCTATCTGCATGCCAACATGAACGTAAACGTCATGCATACTCAGTTTGGCCTTTTCGACGCTTCGTCCAGGGCCCGGTCAGGGTTCCCCTTACGAACAGGGCTTCCGGCCAGTTCCAACCGGCACAACCGACAGGCCAGGAGGGAGTGCCCCTTCAATTTGGGCGCCTGCGACCCCGGATATGCTTGGTTTTTCTCCCGATCAGGGACCCCTCGCGCATGTCGCGGAAGTCACCGTGAACTCTTTTGCGGGGAACGGGCAATACATAGTGTGAGCACAGACAGCGACATCATCAGGCGGTCCCGGGACAGCCCCGCAGTTTTCGGCGTGCTGTACGACAGACACGCCTCAGTCATCTACAGATACGCAGCCAGAAGGGCCGGCGATTTCGCCGCCGACGACGTCACGTCAGAAACCTTTCTGGTCGCCTGGGAACAACTCGAAACCTACGACCTCGGCAGGGACGACGCCCGGCCCTGGCTGTTCGGGATCGCCACCAATCTGCTCCGGCGGTACCACCGTACTGAAGCCAAGATGCTGAAAACCGCGGCGAAAGCGGCTTCACGGGAAGCCGCCGCTGACGATTCGGACCGGATTGCCGCCCAGGTGGACGCCGTAGTGGCGACCGGGCGCATAGCTCGGACGCTAAAAACCATGACCGCCATCGACCGGGAAACGCTGCTGCTCTATGCCTGGGCGGACCTTACGTACGAGGGCATCGCGCTGGCCATGGACGTTCCGGTGGGCACCGTGCGCTCCCGCCTGAACCGTGCCCGCCGAACACTGCGCACCCAGCTCAACCTCGAAATACTTGATGAAAGGGAGAAAGACTATGAACGACTTGCAGCTGCTCCGCGAAATGCGTAGCGATATCGGCTTCGCCCGGCCGGCCACTTTGGCCCGCGGCCGCAACAAACTCATGTCCAAGATCAGTTCGGACTCCCGTCCCGAGGCAATGTCCGTCACGCACGCCACAGCCAAGGTGACTCCGATCCGCTTCCGGCGTCGTGTCCTGATCGCTTCGGCAGCTGCGGCTCTGCTCGTGGGGGGAATCGTAGCGGCCGACGTAGTCCTGCCCGGCCAGCCTGGAGCAACCGCCGAAGCGACCGCGGTCCTGAACAACGCAGCGGCAGCAACCATCCAGACCTCCGACCCGGTGATTGGACCCGGCCAATACCTGAAGATCGATACCACGGCCGTCTACACCACCGCCGCCGCATTGGGGGACCCTGGAGCAGGCGGCCGTACGGTGGAGTGGCTGGACAAGTCCTCCGACCATCTTTACGTCCCCGCGAGCCATGCAGCGGAATGGATCTGGAACCGCGAAGCCCGCATCCCAACGACGTTCTTCAGCGAGGAAGCCAAAGCAGAGGCAACCAAATACCAGCAATCCCAGGCTGACAACCCCCTCAGCACCGGAGAACTCCTGCGGGCACCGGGGGGCAACTTCTACGGAGAACAGCGGCTGCTATTCGCCGGCTTGACCTTGGACGAAGGCGTGAAGAGTCTGCCCCGCGACCCCCAAGCCCTCCTGGACACAATTCGTCAGCGAGGAAAGCAAGGTAGGCCAGAAGCCGAAACGCTAGAAAGCATCGCAGCCGCCCTGCGGACCGGAGTTGTCCCGGCAGACCTCCGCGCCGCACTGTACAAAGCGGCCGCGCTCATTCCAGGAGTCACCGTCGTAGACAGGCAAGCGAACCTTGACGGCAAGACAGGCACAGCCATCGGGATCGAGCGTCCAAACAGAGAATCCCGGATGGACATCATCATTGATCCCGCCACCGGGCTGCTGATTGGGGAACGGGAGGTCACGCTGACCGCCGGCAAGACCTTCCCCGCCGGAACAGTGACCGCCTGGACCTCAGTCCAGACCTCAGTGGTCAACTCAGCGCCATAACTATCGGGGAAAATGCGGGAACCGGCCGAGGGGGCCGACCATGCATTGGGTGGTCGGCCGCCTCTCCATATTCCTCTAACCGGGTCACTAAACTGCCACTCTCAGCTGCGATTAGTCCGCCATTCTCGGCTATCCATCACAGCCAGAGGCGGCAAAATGTTGGCCCAGCGATGAAAGTGTGGCGTCTCGGTTCCAAGGTTCTACAGGGGTCCGACGAGACTCCGGCGCGGAACGGCGTCGTTTGTGCATGTCAGGCGCCATCGGGCGCCGCTCTGGCGCGGGCCACAGGTGGGCCGTGTGTTACCCCCGGCTCCTAAGGTACTAAACGGTGACGTTGAACTGTCGTCCGCAGTGTCCGCACTTCATAAGGCCGCCGGTGACGCGGGTGAAAGGTCCGAGTTTGCGCCCGCACCCAGGACAAGGAACGTAGATCAGCCCGTTGACGCGTCGTGTTGCCATGCTGCATCCTTCCGGAACGTGCCGCGTGTGGGCCGATGTCGCTCGAAGAGCGCTGCTTAACGGTGATACTGAGATCGATGAGCTGGCTATATAGCCGGATCATCGTCCCGTACCGTTCGGCTTCCCCGACAGATGCGGGGTCGTGCTACGTTCCGGTGCCACTCTACGAACGGGGTGTGACATTAGTATGTTGCCAATCGACTCAGCCTGTGGATTGTATCGCTGAGTCGCGGCAGTTTGTGATCGCTTTGTGTCGCAGTTGCCCGCATAGGATCCCCTTTCTGGCACAACGGTGTCCAAACTCGAACGTCCAGCCGAACTTGTTCCGCTGAGCTTTAGTGGACAGGGAGTACCGCGGGGACAGCCTCGGCGATTCGAGAAACAACGGCCTCCGCCGCTAGTCGAGACGTGTCGATGACGAGGTCAGCTTCTTTGATCATCCACGTCCGGGCCGCTGCGTACCTTTCAAGGTGATCCAACCTCCATTGCCTGGCGGACAACTCGACCTGGTCGTTCTCAATTCGGTTCCGGAGGGTTCCTTCGTCCGCGTCCAGCACTACATGGACGACTTGATCATCCAGCTCATTGAAACTTGCTTTCAGTTCTGCCCAATAGTCTTCCCGCAACACGGTCTGAACGGCCACCAAGTGTTGTCCGGTATGCCGACGAATTTCGAGAGCTGTAGCTGGAACGAGTGCCCGCCATGCCGGCAGATCCTGAAAGTCGCTGAAGGCCTGGTCCTTCAGACTGTTCATGAGCATGTAACCGACGGACTCGGGGTCAAAGAGCCGAAGCGCAGGCTGCGCTTCCACCAGCGCCTGGCCGGTAGTCGTCTTTCCCACGCCAAAGGTTCCGTTGATCCATATCATCATGTCGCCGACGGTACCTTTCCCCAGAGGGAGTCGGAGGGTAGCGAGGCTCGTGTCCGAGAACCGATGGTTGGGGCCGCCGGTCAGGGTTCCCATACGGACACGTAGTGGGCAGTGCAGACGAGTGTGGACATTCCGTGCAGACGACTTCGGAAAATGACATCGGGAGTCTTGACTCGCCGGATGCCGCGGGCGGGGCTAGCCCTCTGCATTCGATTGTGGCCGTCTGCTACGACATCTCAAATACGATCCATTACTGAGACGGTCGTGGCGTGTTCCAGGGGACGTAAGGAATGTCGAGGAACTCACGGTTCGACACGCCCCTCCAAAGTCTCAGAATGCCGTCCAACAACAGATAGTCTCAAAACGGCAAATTGCTCGGCATTAAGAGAATACGGGGACTTTCATGGCTGTAATCGGGTACGCGAGGGTTTCCACCGCGGAACAGAACCTTGATCTGCAGCTCAATGCACTCCAGGCAGCCGGCGCAGCCCGGACCTTTGCCGACAAAGGCATCAGCGGATCCGCAGCCGAACGCCCTCAGCTGTCCAAAGCCCTGGACAGGCTGGAGACCGGCGATGTACTCACCGTATGGAAGCTCGACCGTTTGGGACGCAACACCCGGCACGTCTTGGACCTCATCGAGAACATTCGAGAACGGGGAGCAGGGTTCCGTTCCCTGACCGAGGGTCTGGACACGACCGGGCCCATGGGCACCGCCATGCTGACGATCGTGGCCGCATTCGCTCAGCTGGAGCGCGACACGATGATCGAACGCACCAAAGCCGGCCTCGCCGCGGCCGCGGCCAACAACCGCCACGGCGGACGACCCCGCAAAGTAGATGACGCCGCCGCTGCCCGGGCCAAGGAACTCAAGGACAAAGGAATCAGTGCCTCCGACATCGGCAAGATGCTCGGAGTCTCCCGCGCCACGGTCTACCGATATCTTCTCTAGGCGGTCCGGGTCCCACGAAGTGCGACAGCGCCAGATGTTCGTCGGCCCTCCACATAGGCCATGCTGACGTGCCGGCCGTAGAGCGCATCGACCCCGATGGCCTAAATTCCGCGGTGGGCGTCTTTGGCCGACTGCAGGTGCTCTGCCATTCGCCCTACGTGCCCTATAGGGTCGGTTGCTGCGGTTTCCTCTGTAGCCAGTTTGTCGTCGTCCCACGTATGCCGGTCTAGCCACCTTCTTTCTATCCCAGTTCCCGGTGGCATCGCGTCGTAGTACAGGACGGACTCCGAAGGGGTGCCGCCTCTCCGCTTTACAGCATCGGCAACGAGCGTTGCGTGCATTTTCTCTCTGGGATCGTGTTCAGGATGAAAGAAGACGTGCCGGTGAGCATTCTCGATCATGATGTCGTTGAGCGCCATCGCGAGTCCTCCGGGCAGGTTGACGGTGTGGTCTCGCATCAGGCGGGGTTGGTCACGGTGCATTGATCCCGGCAGGTACAGAAAGCGATGCGGGTCGAGGGGAAGGTAGATGTCCCAGTAGTTTGCGGCCTTGAGCTGGTCGCTGTCGTCCTGGCCATTGATTATTTGCACGGGAACGTCCGAGGTGTAGAGGCACAGGTTGGTGAAGCCGATACCCCACGGCCGCGTCGTGAGGAGAAATGCCAGGGGCGCGATCAGTTTCGCAATGTAGTCGAGGTGGTGGTTGTTGCGAGATAGGCCGCGAGGCAAGGACAGCGGTTCAGTCTTGAGGTTGTTGATGCGCTCCCGCTGCCTGGCAGTCCGTAGGATTTGTGCCGCAATCCACCATGCGATGGCGTGTCGGTCATCGACCCTGGATGGCCACTTGTGGGGTAAAGCATTGTCGGCTGGGTGGGAGCCCTTGTCCAGGATGAAGCGGAAGGCTGGAGCTGCTTCTCCCTCTACGATCCCGAGAAATTTCTCCATGTGGTGGTGGGGCACCCCATCAGGATCGGTGCCCCAGTAAAAGCCCTTTGAGGACCCCACCTTACGTATGCTTTGAGTAAAATCCGTCCCGGGTGCGTCGGCCAATGCCGCCTGTATCACTTGATGATTCGTCGATTGCTGGGCGAAACGCTTGAGGTACATAACTGGGACTACGTGATCATTTGTGCTGCCTGGCTTTGGCATCTTTCCCCTCCGGTGTCCGACTCGATTCTGCCTGACGCGGACAGGACGCGAACAGTAGACCGCTAAGGTCGTAGCCGCGTTCTCGGCCTTGCTGTTTCTGAGGCTTTAGCCCTGGCTGCTCGCAACAGGGCTACAGGACTCTTACCGACAGGCCACACGCTCCCGCAGTCGTCACACATCCACCAGCCCGGTTCAGGTTGCCCTGCTCGTCCATGGCAGAGCGGGCATGTTTTCTTCAACTTCGTCATAAGTGCAGGCTACGACCAGGGTGCGACATCTCTTGCGGCGCGATCGATCTATGCAGAGTCTTCTTAGTCCCTATTCAACCTGTGGGCCTCCCTCCAGGGAATTGATTCGCGGATGGATAGCTCCGCCGGCTATCGACATCGCCGCCAACGGCCAACGGTGCCTCATTCCGAATGTTTTAGCCTCCTCCATCTCCGGGATGGTTACCGAAGCGAGCAAAGCCCCCGAAGGCCCCCCTAACCTCGACGCCTCAACTGTCACACGCCCCCAGTAATCTGGCTGGAGGCGGGGGTAAACCGCATTGGGGCGAAGCCGGGAGGCAAAGTGGAACCGTATGTGTGGCGTGAAGCAGAAGTCAGCTACCCGGACTTCAAAGGAACGGCTCAACTCGACAAGAAAATGACCGGTACCAGTGGGTTTGCTGTGGCGGGGATCGATCCCGACAGGTGGCTGGTTATCGGCTTGGACATTGGTGGCGGCGAACATGACCACGAGCTGCGGGTTGTCGCCATCGATCAGGGCATTATTCCTGAAGGGCAAGGCGACGTCTTGAACTACCTGAACGAAAAGCACGGCCATATCCCGGTCACGGAAATTCTCTTGCACGACGTGGACCCTTATGAGGTGCTCAAAAGCATCACCCACAGTTTTGAGTTACGTCTCAGGTCCAGAAACGCGGTGGGAAAAACCATCAAGGTCACTGCCCTTGGCGACATCCCCCAGCAAGACTGAGGCCACTTCACAGAGAGGAGGCTCGCACCATCTGGTGTGCGAGCCTCCTCTCGCCATAGGGGGTTACTCAGAATCGCGCCGGACCGAATGTAGGGTTCGGCGAACGGTTCGGAGAGCTCTTCTCCGAGAAGAATTCTTTCCAGATCTGCACTGCTCAGGCCCGTTGCTTCTAGGATCCAAGTTGTTCCATAGCCTGCTTGGCTGGAGGTACGGACAGCGGCACCAAGACCAAGAGTTGCGCTCCTGCAGTCACGCGACTACGGCAGCGCCGCGGCGCGTGCCATTCTTGGGTATGGCACGAACGTGGTTGTCGGTGACGGTGGAGCTGCTCGGTGGTCGTGGTGAGGAGTTGTGGCCGTGGCCCGGGCGCATTTTCGCCGTGGGACCGTCGCATACCTTCATGGATCTCGCCGATGCCATCAACGATGCTTTCGCCCGGTGGGACCGCTCGCACTTGTCAGTGTTCACCCTGGCCGACGGCCGGGTAATCATTGATGAAGAGACTGGAGCCGAAATGGCCTCGTCGATCCGCGGGCCGATCATCGCACCAATCGACATCGCTGCTGCCAAGGTCGCCCGGACGGTGGAGCCGGGGGCTGAGTTTCAGTTCACGTTCGACCTCGGTGACGCGTGGATGCACCGGTGCGTGGTCGGGGAGGTGAAGGTCGACCCGGTGGAGGTATTGGGTATCCGTCCTGATGCCCCCTTGCCTTACTGGGGCTGGGGCAGCATTCCGGACCAGTACGGGCGCCGGTGGGCTGTCGACGACGGGGAGAGCCGGGCTCCGGGGAGACCGGGCCGGCCGCACCCGATGCTGCGGCACGCGTGGCCCGCAGAGGTGCAGGTGCCGGGGCTCGACCTGTCCGCGCTGCGGGAAGCGATCGCGGCAAAAGATGCGGCCCGCTTCCTCGCAGCGGTGACGGGACGGCACATCGATGACGCTCTGCAACAAGTGGGTGTCGGGATACCGATGGCGCTGGAGCAGAGACGCCAGGAAGCCGAGCCCGTGGCACTGTCGGTCATCAACCGGCTGACCTGGCGCGACGGCGCCGGTGACCGGCTGCTGGCCGAGGACCTGCTGGCCGGCCTGCGCCGCGAGCCACTGACAGGCCGCGTGGTGCCGGTAGACCTGGACATGCTCAGCACCGTGCTGGAAGGGGATCCCGAGCTGTCGACCGGTGGCTACCTCGACCTGCGCACCGGGCAGGTGTACGACGACAGCGCCACAGACCCGATGATGCTTGGGGAGGGCGCCGCCATCGACGTGGAGGAGGAGCCGGGCCGTTGGCTTCGGCTCAACTGCTGCACCGGTTCGCGGAACGGCTGGGGGGACATGGCGGCCTTCGCCGAGCGCCAGCACGATGTGGCCCTCCGGGAGCGGCTGGAGCGGGCGATCGAGGGCAAAGGCGCCTTATTCCGGTTCCGCGACCTCGTCCACGGCGAGAACCTTAGCGAACAGTGGTACGCCTTCTCCGCCGATCGCCAGATGGGCCGTGCCCGCGAGTTCCTCGCTGACCATGGCATCCGCGTGGGCTGACGGGCCGGGCTCGGTCAGCGCCGGCGCAAGACTGTGCAACCCGCTCCGTACCGAAGATTGCACCTGTGACGGTGATTGAGGTGGGGGTTGTGGGACAACATACGGGACGGTCAAGTTACGTGGCGGGCTGCCGGTCGCGGTCGGCGGGGGGAGTATCCCACCGGGGTCATCCTGGTTCCAAGGAACTGGGGCAGTCGACCAGGGCGACGCGCTCTGATTGCGGCACCTACCCCTCACCGGCCGTCTCTGCCCGCGCAGTTGGGTCAACCGTCTGGACACTCGGCGGGGCACCCGCCTTGACAAGGAGTCAAGGCTGAAGCATTCTTAAAACCTGCAAACCCTGCAAAACGCTCAAACCTTGCAAGGCATGCAAACCCTGCAACGCTTCGCAGGTTGCCAAACACTCAAAAGACACATAAATCAAAAAATCTAAAATCCTAAAAACGACAAATCAAATGAAAAAATCTAAAGGATTCCTTATGAGTGCTTCAGTTTCACGTACCCAATTTCCAAAGGAAGTCGCAACAGCTTTGGGCATCTCCGTTGACACGGTAGCCCGCTACGCCAGGGAGGGAATCATTCCCTTCGAAGTGACGCCGAAAGGACATCGGCGCTACGACATTGACGAGGTCCGTGACGCGCTTGCCTCGACACTGTCACAGACCCCTCTGCGGCTGGCAGCATCTCCAACACTTCAAGGCAAGAAGCTTGTTGCTGGGCCGGAGGTGCGGGTAAGTCCACAGTCACGACTTCAAGAAGACCTAAGGGCCACCCGGACAGTCGAACTGGCAGAAAGTCCATCAGACCAAAAAACGGACGGTCGCAGCAGCGACTCGGTGTTTGACGAGGTATTGGGTCATGCACGCAGAGTGCTAGTTGCGGCCAGCCGCTGAACGAGGCTGGCGAACAGAACTAGCCTCCAAACGGAAGAGAAGATATTGAACGAGACAGCCGCGCAGCAGAAGTCAGTGAACTTGGCCAGCATTATGGCTCGCCTGAGCACCATTTCACAAGGCGACGTGATTTCCTTAGGTGCGGTGAACATCGTCGGGGTGGGACACAGTGCAGCGTGGCATTCCACCGCGGAACATGAAGGCCTCATCGAGCGCGAACCCGGTGAGGAAGTATGGTCCCTGAGCATCGAAAGCGATGTGGGATGGTACGTGGTGATAACGCAAGACTGCGATATCGCCCGCGACCCCCACACGGAGCCCTGCCTAGTTGTCTGTCCCGTCAAATACGTTCCAGCCGGGGAATGGCAAGCCCTCGCTTCTGGCCCTAGGTCACCGCGGTATTTCCCTCTACCGGATGGAAAGTTCCCTGGAATGGACGGAAAGCTCCCTATCGCCGACCTCAGATTCCTGACTAGCGTAGACAAGACAGCTTTGCTTCACCCCAGCGTCAAGGTTCTTCATCCGCTTTCCGCTCCGCAGAGGGCAAACTTCGGGCGCTGCATTGGTTCGCGCTACGCCAGGGTGCCGCACCCCGACAATCTGGAAAAGGATGTGCTGCCCAAGGCGGCTACCCTCATCCGCAAACTTGCTGAGCAGTATGCTGCTGGCAACAAAAGTGATCCGGAAGTCCGGCTGGTTGGTGCCGCACGGGGCTGGTACCTGGGCGGCAACGATAAGCGCGTTGTCTTCATCCCGATGATCACCGAGGCAACGGCCAAGGTAGCAGGACTCTGGGACAACGGTACCGGGGACTTCAACCAGGCCAGCGTCCAAGCTGCAACGAAACGCCTTGCCGGCAAACTCCGCTCGTCGCTGCCGCCCGGCGCAGGATACGCCTGCTCAGTGGAACCCCGTACCCTGCACTCAACCTCGGCCGCAGATCTCCTGGAATGGTCAGAATGGATCGTCGAGGAAGTCAGAGATACGCTCTGACGTCGTTCCCTCAGACTTCAAGCATCCCACCGCGACTGTCCCGGTTCCAAGGAAATGGGATGGGGCAGAATGACCCCATGGATCTATTTGAGTCGGAGCTACGCGTCATTACTGCGGCGGAAGAATTGGCCGCGACTCTTGGTGGCGACAAGAACCATACGGTCGCAGCGGCAGCCATGGATACCAACGGGGTCATTCATAGGGCAGTGAACGTCTATCACTTCACGGGTGGGCCTTGTGCTGAGTTCGTTGTGATCGGCACAGCTGCTACGGCCGGCGCGGGGCCCCTTGTCACCATGGCCGCTGCCGGCGATCGAGGACGGGGCCTCATCCCGCCGTGCGGAAGATGCCGCCAGGCAATGCTGGACCTTCACCCTGACGTGATGGTCGCAGTGCCCGGCGCCGGGGGGCCTCAGCTCCGGCCCGTCCGGAAGTTGCTGCCGGACACCTACTTCTTTCCCGACGCTGATGCTCGACGACTATTGCGGTTTAACAAGCGCTATTACGATGACGTGGCCGGCGGCATCAAAACGACCACCGTTCGCCATGATGACCCGGTATCCGTGGGACCGGCCTTGTTTGTATTCGAAGACGATGCAGAGCATCGCACGCTGGATGGGATTGTCACGGACGTAGCGCACTACCGGCTCGATCAGATGACGGCGGAACAGGCTCACCTTGCCCCCGGAGCTCCTATTGATGCATTCCGCGAGGGCTTACGGAGTCACTACCCGGATCTGCCCGGTGAAGCGGAGGTATCCGTTGTGACGTTCGATTTGGTGCCACACCACTCCTGACTGCGGCAGTGTGAACTTCCCCCGCGGGAGTGTCCCGTTTCTAAGGAAATGGAACATCTGGGGGGTGCCCGCAGGTCGTTGTCAATAATTGGCCCGTTGTCGGTCACAGCTGTATTCAAGGGCCAAAACGTGTCTGGACTTGACCAGCATTTGCCCACTCATGCGCCGTGAATGCGCCATATGCGTGAACATGGGCAGATTGTGCCCACACTCTGGTCACGATTGTCAGTGTCTGTGGCTAGGGTGATTCAAATGCATGTGGGCAGTAAAAGGGGGGCCAATGCCGCTGGTGGCGTTTCTTGACGGGGAACGAATCGAATCTTACCTAGCCACGGATGAGCACTGGGATCTGGTGAAGAGCGTGTACAAGAGCCGGTCCTTGCTCATGCGGTGCGGGGTACTGGGAATCCCGCGCACGTCCCGGCGCGGCCTCAAGCACTTCGCTCACAAGGCCGGCGTGCAGTGCGGCCTCACCGATTGTTGGAGTGAGTCCCCGCAACATCGCATGATCAAAACCCTGATCGCACAGGCCGCCACAGACGCGGGCTGGCAGGTGAGGGTCGAGTGCAGTGCAGAGGGACGGGCGTGGACGGCGGATGTCCTGGCCGAGCTCGATGGCAGGCGCATGGCGTTGGAGGTTCAGTGGTCGCGCCAGGACGCCGGTGAGTTTAGGCGCCGACAGGAGCGCTACGCCGCTGACGGCGTTGAGTGCTTCTGGTACGTCCACCGGCGAAACAGGGACGAGGCGAGGCGCTCCGGCGTGCCCCATATCGTGTTCGAGGGCGACGATGCTCCGTTTGATGTCCTGGCAGAGAAAGCATTCCAGCAGGCCGCGGCGACCAGTCTTCACGCACATGTTACCGCTCTCCTGCTGGGGTTGTACTTAGACCGGATCCAAGCGCGGATAACTTCGGTGGCGATTCAGTATCTGACCGACAGCTGCTGGGCCTGCAAACGGCCATCGACAATCTGGAAGATAAGCGCAGCGTCCCTCCGGTCCCGCTGCCAAGAGACAACTGATGCCACTCGGACAGACTTTCCTGTTTGGCCAACCGAACGCATCGAGACTCTGATTGCTGGCGACGTCGCAGCGTCTCTAGTGAAAAGGAACATTCCGCCGCTGGCTCCGTTGCGGATGCATCACTCGAAGAAGGCAGGGAAGACCTACTTGGCCTACGGTTGCGCGCATTGCAGAGCCGGCTTCTTCGGTGATGGATTCCTGGCGCTGGAGAACCGCTGGAAGTCCGTGACCATACCGGCGACGGCGCGCATTCCCCTAGCTGATGACATCCTCACCCAAGTCCACCTGTGTGCCGACAAGGGCTTCGGACCATGCAGTCAGGACCTGTCCGAGAGCCGGCAGCCAACGTTTGACGGGTACATTCCCAGCCAACATCAGCGCCGGCGCCTGTCACACCCCGACTCAGTAGACGTTGCACTGGTAGGGACGGAAATCTCCGCAAGAGACGCAGTGGCCATCATGACCGGCCACCGGTATCTGGACCACGGGGAACCGACGTCCAGTTCCTGGTCCTCAGCCAGGAAGAAGGAAAAGCCGAAACCAGCCGAGATCGCCTCCTGCGATTGGTGCAGCAGACAACCGCACCCTCAGTACGAGTGCCTTTGGCGCCAGCTCAGGGCGAAAGCAAACGTAAGCCCTGGCTCCGTTCATTACTCAGACGGCCTCTACGACAGGATCTCCAAAGGAGCGGCCCCTGAATACGAGGGCACGGCGATGATGACAAGATTCCTTGAACGGTGCGTACCGATTCCACGCGGCCGGACCGGTGGCAGCAGATAGAGAACGGCAGGCAGCGTGAAAGACAGATCCACAGTCATATGGAACAAGCATGCCTACAACGCAGGAACCTTGCTTAGCCGGCATCACCTCCCCCACGTCCTCCAGCACCGGCAAGAGACCAGATACGAAGGCGTTGTTGGCCCCCTCAACAAATGGGTCGACGACATCCGGGTTTCCACAAAGGAAAGCGTCCCTTACTTCGACCCGCGAGCTGCGACAGAGGGGGCCGATGTGCTGGTTCTGCTCCAGGACCCGTCCGGAGAAGCGCAACTCGGTTCAGGATTCATCAGCCGGGACAACAATGACCCAACGGCCCATAACTCCACGCTCGCTGCCGAAGCCGGCGGCCTCCCGTACTCCAGGTCCCTGCACTGGAATGTAGTCCCCTGGTGGGTTGCAAATCCAGCTTTTGCACCACGGAGTTTGGCTGCTGAAGCGCGCAGGGCCGCTCCCCTTCTGGCCGAGCTGATGGACTTGCTGGAGTCCCGACCCAAGGTGGTTCTCCTTCTCGGCAAGCAGGCGCAAACTGCTTGGTCCCAGCTGCTGCTCGGGGCTTCTCCTGAGCTCAAAAGCCTGCCTGTTATCACCGCTCCCCACCCGAGTCCGCTCGCCTATAACAAGACCGATGCACTCACGGGCAAACCAAACAGAGAACTGTTACGGGAGGCGTTCGCTGGGGCGGCAGCGATGTCCGGCCCGAAGGCTGTCTGCGGTCAAGAGCTTAGGCCCGGCTCCGCGCTCAGTCCCGCCTGAAGATGAGCTGTTCGACCTGCTCGGGTTCAAGGCTCAGTTCGACTGCCCATTCCGCCATGCATTCGGTGTATCGGCGGTAGCTACTGGTGCTGTGCCAGGTAAGCCACAGGGGGCCGATCTCTTGGCAGTGGTTCTTGAACCATCCAGCGACGATGCTGTCCATGATCGGGGTGGTAGCCACCTGGTCTGAAGCCTTCGTAGCGAAGCTGATGAACTTTGTCGCGAAGGCCGGTCCCCACTGAGCGAAGAACTTCCTGTCGGCTCTTCGTTTGTCCACGACGTGCTCAAACGCGGCGGTCCCGCCATCGGCCATCGCGATCTGAGAAAGGGTGTGCAGTTCGACCGCGAAGTTCTTTCCCTTTTCAGGGTCCGTGTTCAGACGGATTACCCGCTCAGCACGGTACGGGCCAAAGCCGGCCCTAGCGTAGCCCCAGAGGTAGCTGGCGATGTATGCGTCGAGAGCCGAGTCGGGGTCATGGACGAGCTTGAACGTCTCTAGGACGCCAGCGCGGTCACTGGGATTCGGAAGAGCTTCCAAAATGCTGCTGTTGCCGAGGTACTTTTGCCAGTTCTTCTTCTCCCACTCGAAGGCCTCCTGCGATGGACGGCCCTTCGCGTCCCACTTCTGGTATCTTCTTCGCAGGTCATCGGGCACAGCTGGCATGGCGAATCTCCCCCAGGTATATGGTCCACTTACCTTCGCATATTCCGCCCGGGTTTCCGGTTCGCGGATATGAGTGGTGATGACTTCGGCGCCGGCTCTGTGCCACGGACGAAGCTGAAAGACCGCGATTGACCGGTGCCCTACTCATTTGCTGATAGAACTAAGGCTGGGTGCCCGTGCCCGCGGCGATTTTCAAGGAGTGTCATGTCCAAAAGCATGTTCGAGGTCTACTTGAACGAGGTGACGGACGAAGGGCTCCGAGCAAGGCTCAAGGCCGAATTCGAGCGCACCACGAAGACGTTCGGGCTGGTCTTTGAACGGCACTCCCCAGAAGGCATCCGGATGCCCCAGGCCCAGGTCCGCCGCGGCCGCACTGTCATCCGCGAAGCCGACGGCACATTTCACAAAGTCCGTGCCATCAGCGGCGACACAGTGACTCTCGCAGACGAGCGCGGAAACGTGATCGAAGAGAAGGTCGCCAACGTGACCGCTGCACGGCAGTTCGGGGAAGTGGTCTTCCCGGGTCTGAAGGCCGTGGGCTCCGTGCGAACCGGCAACCCGGAGTCTCCCGCCCATGTGGTGATCAACGGAGAGAACTTCCACGCCCTCGAAATGCTCGGTTACACCCACCGCGAATCGGTGGATCTGATCTATATCGACCCGCCATACAACACGGGCAATAAGACCTGGCAGTACAACGACCACTACGTGGCTGAGCAAGACAGCTTCAGGCACTCGAAGTGGCTGAGCTTCATGGAACGCCGGCTGACGCTGGCGAAGAAGCTACTCAAGCCCACGGGCGTCATCATCGTGGCCATCGGCGACGAGGAGCACCACCGGCTACGGATGCTCATGGATCAGGTGTTCGGGGACAACAATTTCCTTGCCAACATCATCTGGCAGGGAAGTGGAAAGAATGATGCCCGATACACTGCCGGTGGCGTCGACTACATGCTGGCGTACTCCAGAAGCGAGAGTGCCCTGACCGAAGCAGACACCCGTTGGCTGGAGTCCAAAACCGGGATCGAGCTTTCCGAAGAAGCAGCGGCCGCTGCGTGGGCGCAGGCCGATGGTGACACGCGGCTTGCGACAAGTCTGTTCAGGTCTGGTCTGAGGAAATATAAAGGACAGCTTGAACCGGCGGTCTTCCGATATGACCAGATAGACGAGAATGGCCTGGCCTATCGCGCCGACAACTTGACGAGTCCTAACCCTCGCCCGACACTTCGATATGACGTATCGCATCCGGTTTCGGGAGCGCCGGTAAAAGCGCCTGCAAATGGCTGGCGTTACTCACGCGACGCAATGGACAGACTGATCGGAGAAGGGAAAATCCTCTTCGGCCCAGACGAAAAGACTGCGCCAAGCTTCAAGCGATACCTCCGGGACCATGGCTTCCAAGTTCCTTACCCGGTCTTCACCCAAGCTCGGATGCCTGGCTCAAAGCGCCTCGAAACGATCCTTGGAAACAAACGATTCCCTAATCCCAAAGACCCTGAGGTCTTGATGCGCTGGTTCCGCATGGTTGCCCCCAAGGATGCGGTCATCTTGGACTTTTTCGGAGGATCAGGCACGACCGCCGAGGCAGTCATCCGACTGAACGCCGAGGACCAAGGCACCCGCCAGTGCATCCTGGTCACCAACAACGAACTCGCAGCCAAAGACGACGCTCTCTTGCGCAAAGCCGGCCATGAACCAGGCTCCGCCGAGTACGAGGCCCAGGGCGTGTTCCACAACGTCACCAAGCCGCGCGTCGAGACAGTTGTCACAGGTGTGCGCCAGGACGGCTCTAACTACTCTGACGGTCTGCCAGCCAACGTGGAGTTCCTGGATCTCACCTACCTGGAGGAGAGCCGTGTTCACGCAGGTTTGGAGTACGAACGCCTTGCGCCATTGTTCTGGCTGAAGTCCGGCGCCATCGGCCCCGTGGTTCAGCGAACCACGGCCACCGACGCCTATGAATGGAACGAAGAGTCTTCGATGGCTGTCCTGTTCAATGCCGGCAAAGCCGCAGAATTGGCTGAGCTCTTGGCCATCAAGCCGAATCAGGTCAAGCACGTTTTCATCATCACTGACTCGCCCGAACAGGGCGACCTGGCCGGGGAGGCGTTCGGCGACGAGATCACCGTTGAGCCCATCTATGGCTCGTATCTTGGCGCCTTCCAGATCAACCGGAGCGATTCGTGAACTTCACCCTTGCCGACTACCAGGCCGACGTGGTTGAGGAAACTCTCAACGAAATTAGCATCGCCGCCCAACGGCTCCGGTCCAATAGTGAGCGCAAGACCGCGATCGGTATCAGTGCTCCTACCGGCGCCGGTAAGACTGTGATTGCCTCGGCCGTTCTGGAGGGGTTGTTCTTCGGAACGGAGGACTTCGATCCGCGGCCGGAAACCACCGTCCTGTGGCTGACGGATGACGGGGAGCTCAACGAGCAGTCCCGCAAGAAGATCCGGGCATCCTCGGACCGGATCAACATGAACATGCTCCGGACCGTCGAAGCGGACTTCGACCAGGCTGAGTTCAGCCCCGGGCTTGTCTATTTCCTGAACGTCCAAAAGCTCGGAACCGGCGCTACGCGCCATATCCAGACCGGTGACGGGCGCAGGTATTCCTTGTGGGAGACCATCGGAAACACCATCAAGCAACGCGGCAGTGGCTTCATCGTCCTGGTCGATGAGGCCCACCGGGGAGCAACAGATCGGAGCCGGCCGACGATTTTGCGCCGAATCCTCGATGGGTCGATCATCGAAGTGCCGGGTGGCAACGACACTTTCCGTACGATCGTGAACCCGCCGGCGCCCATCGTGATTGGCCTTTCAGCAACGCCGAAGAAATTTGAGGAGGCCATGCGCGGTGCCTCCGGTCGTTCCCTGGTGCAAGTAGTGGCCGATCTCCAGAAGGTGCGTGCCTCCGGCCTCATCAAGGAACGCATCAACGTCAGCTACGCGGTGGACGACCAGCCCAGCGATGACACCCTGATTCGCCAGGCCGTAGCTGACCTGGACCGGTCCAACCGGCAATGGCAGGAGTGGGCCCGCGCCACCGGCGCTTCGTCCTATCCGGTGCCGCTCCTGGCCATCCAGGTTCCGGACCTTACGTCGGCCGCCAAGATCGGCGAGATCGTCCAGACACTCACCGACGCCTCCGACGCCTTTGATGACGCTGACTCTGTAGCTCACGCATTTGGTGTTCGTGCCCCGATCACGACGACCACCTGGTTGAGCGGGGTGGAGATGCCCCGCGTGGTCCAGTACATCGCTCCGACCTCGATCTCACAGTCCGGGAACGTGCGTGCCGTGATCTTTATGCAGGCCCTGACCACCGGCTGGGACTGCC
Source organism: Pseudarthrobacter linnaei (assembly GCF_055412825.1). Classification (NCBI taxonomy): domain Bacteria; kingdom Bacillati; phylum Actinomycetota; class Actinomycetes; order Micrococcales; family Micrococcaceae; genus Pseudarthrobacter; species Pseudarthrobacter linnaei. The sequence goes on along the minus strand of NZ_JBVAYX010000016.1, from coordinate 7,988 downwards.
CGAGGGCCGAAGTCATGGTGTCTCTGCGAACCGCGCAGGAACACACGCAGATCGCCCAGCTCATCGGTCGGATGGTCCGCAACCCGCTGGCCAAGAAAATCGAAGAGCCGGAATTCGATGACTTGAATGCAGTGGATCTTTACCTGCCGCACTTCAACAAGGTCGAAGTGGCACAGGTCGTGAAATCCTTCATGGATTCGGCGGACATCGAGGTTCCGGTGCAATTGAACCCCAAGCGGATGTCCCGAAACCCGGATGTGCCCGAAGCCGTCTGGGACGCCATCGGCGGGCTGACCCGGGAGCAAAAGCCGGTGCGCCGGTTCAGCTCGAACGTCAATCGCTTGGTGCGTCTCGGCACCCTGCTGGACAACTCCGACTTCGAGCACCCCGGCGGGTCTTCCTACACCCAGGAATCCCAAAACGTCGTCGTGGAGACCCTCGACTCTGTGTACGGCCAGAACAAGGTGGCCATCGACAAAGTTGCTGATTCGCTGCTCGAAGTGAGCTTTGAAATGGCCACCTTCGACCAGTACAGCGGTGCCAACACCGGGACCATTGCGCGCACTGCGGCCACGAGCCAGAAGAACCTGCGCCAGCTTCTCGAAGAAGCCAAACGACGGCTCCCCGACGCCGCCGCAGCCTGGTACAGCACGTCCTTGGTTATTGCCGGGGAACTGGCGTGGGATGAAGTAGTCGTACGGACTGTGGCCTTGGCACGGTCCGCCGAGGTCAGGGAAGCACTGGAGGCCCAGTGCGGGGCGCGTGTGGAATCCTGGCGCCGCAACACAGCCGGCTCGGTGGCACGCCTGAAGCCGACCCAGCGCCAGGAATTTGAAACCATTTTCGCACCCATCGGTTCGGCGCTGACCAGCAACCTCGGTATGCCCGAGACGACCTCGCAAAAGACGGAGAGCCTGAACAAGGAGACCGGCCTGGTCGAGGAGCTTCCGTTGTACGCGGGCCACCTCTACGCACTGCCCGAAACCAAACTGTTCCCCGATAACTTCACCGGATGGGAGGAGAGTGTTCTTGAAGCAGAGCAATCCTCTGGCACGCTGTTGGGCTGGTACCGGAACCCTGTCGGCGGCAGCCATGCACTGTCGGTGCACTATCTGGATTCCGAGGTCTCCAAAAACCTCTACCCGGACTTCTTGTTCTTCCACGATGACGGCGCGAATGGGGTAGTCGTCGACCTGGTCGACCCCCACAACCACTCTCTAGCTGACACCGCACCCAAGTGGGCTGCCTTGGCGCGGTACGTTCGGGAGCACGATGGGGATTTCCGCCGGGCGGCGATTGTCATCAAGGACTCTGCGGGAGTGTTGTTGGCGATCCAGTTGTCCGGTCAAACCGACGACATTCTGGAGAAAAGATTGTCGGAGGCAACATCCAAGGAAGCCATCGAGCAGCTGTTCCGGGAGCTTGGCGGAGCTTACTGACTCCACCAACGCCTGCTGGACCTCTCCATTTGAGTCCTACGACCGAGCACGCTGGCGGTAGGACGAGTCTCAGGCTGATGGGCAGGGGATTAGGGGAGGTCCGAGTGCTGTTCGGGCTTGTCAGGCAGAATGGCCACATGTGCGGCAGATACGTTATGTCCAAGGCCACTGGCGACCTTCTGAGCTACTTCGATGCCAAGAAGATGGAGGGAGCTCCGCCGGCGCCGAGCTGAAACGTGGCGCCAACGCAGAATGACCACCGGGGTCTGAGAGCCTTTGAAGCGGCGTTCAGAGGTATGTTGACACAAGCAATGGCCACCGCTCCGACAGTGGACCTGCGGTTGAGTGCGGCACCAGACACCTATCCTTGAGCTATGGATTTAAGCTGGGCGGAAAAGAAGCTCGAGGAATACCTTCGGTTATGTGAGCAGGTCCGAATTGCTGTCCCGCCCGGTGATTATTGGAACGACACCGCGACAAGATTTAATCAGCAGGCAGAACTGATGTTGCACACCGTAGAACGGATCGTCCGCAGGATGGATCCGTCGGACACGGAGAAGCTGCAACCTCCGGCCTACAGCGGCGGTGCTTCCAGGGGTGAAGAACGGGTGCGCAGAGCTTTGGGGGCGATCCGCGACCTCGAAGAAGTTGAAGTGCGAATGTCTCCGATGGCGCCGGGACTCGCCGCGGACAGATTGCATCCCGTCGTCTGGAAGTCCGCAGCCGTTACGTGGAGCACAGGACAGTATCGGGTAGCAATCGGTCAGGCATCCCTTGCATTGGCTACCCATATCAAAGCTAGAGCCAAGTCGAAACTGACCGACCGCAAGCTCGTCCAAGATGTGTTCAGCGCAGCGCCGCCAGGCGTCGGGCGGGTCAGACTCCATTTTCCCGGCGACAAAGACGAAGACACCTGGCGCTCCCGTCAGGAGGGGCTTCACTTGTTGGCTCAGGGAGCCTACGCGGGGATCCGCAACATATCTGCCCATGAAGACGAAGAATGGACTGAGCAGCAGGCGCTCGAGTATCTCGCCGTGCTGTCAGTCTGTGCCCGCTGGGCTGACGAAACAGAAATCGCGGAAGAGTAAGCGACGCCTGGACCGGCCGGCCGGCCGGCGTTCGTAGCTGCCGTCGGGTGCTTGGATCGTGCCGGTAGATTCCACCTGACCACCGTATGCCTTGCCGAATCTGGAGGCCCTCCAGAGCCTCGACTTCCGCGGCGTCGAGAAGGCCCGCAGCGTCTGCCCCGGTGGTTCGGGCCAGGTCGTCCAGGGATTTGAAGTTGACCCGGGCGAGGGTGATGGCCACCAGCTCCAGATAGGCGGTGCCGTTGCACTGTTCCAGGCCGTTCAGATATTTGAGCATGCGCCCTTCCAGGGCACCGGGGCCTTCGGATTCTTCCGCGGCGAGCCGCGTCAGTGTCAGGGCCGCCAGGTCCGGGCTGTCGTAGATGAGTCCCATGGACCAACGCTACGCACCCCGCCGGCGCGGTCAAGAGCCAGTGCTAGCGCCAGCGGTAGGATTCCAGCGCACGAACCAGGGGAGCGGGGGTACCTTTCAGGTGGTCAACGGGGCGGGAGCCGGCAAGATCCCTGGACGGCGTGACCATCCAGACAGTGAAGTAGTTATGCGGGATGTCCAGTTCCATCGCCCTCCGAAAAAGCTCAACGACCTGCGGGCGGAGCTGCCCGCCGGGGAGGAACTGGAAACCCGGACAGAAGGTCCCGTCTGCGATGAAGACGCGGACGAGCTGCCGCATGACCGGTTCGGGGTCTTCCATGAGCTCGGAGAGCCGGCGGCGCACCTGCTCGAGGGCCGGCAGGGTGAATTCCGCCCGGATCCCTGCCCACGTTTGATCGTTGATGGGTTGACCGTTCACTCTTCTTCCGTTGTTTCGTCGGCGTCGCTGATGCTTTCCAGAAGCCACTGGGTGGAGAGCGGTGCGCGGCGCAGAGTGACAGTCCGGAGGGAGGAATGAGTATTGGGGCGGACCTGTACCCGCCAGAACTCGATGCTGACCAGGTCGCCGCTACCGACGGCGGCTGTGCGCCGGGTGTCCCACCAGGCGTCGCGTCCGAACCAGTGCTGGGACTCGGTGTCGGGATCGACAAGCCAGATCCGTCCGTCGTGGCGGATGGCGAGTGGTATACCTGCCGGGTCCGTCCGGACCTGTAGCTCGTTGGTCTGGGTGGGGGCTTCGATGGTGGTCATGGGCGTGCGTTCTTTCGTGGTGCGGTCGTGCGGGTGCGGGTGCGGGTGTGGGTGCGGGTGCGGGTGAGGGTGCGTTTGGGGTTAGGCGGCTTTGACGAGGGGGAGTTCGTCCCAGTGGGTGGTGTAGCGGGGGGAGAGCATGTCCCGTTTCATGGTCCAGTCCGGCCCGCCCCGGATGCCGCCGTGGCCCAGTCCGATGGATCCGCGCCCGTACCGGCGGGTGATGTCTTCCAGAAGTGTGCCGACGTGGCGTTCCTCGTGCGGGTTTTCGAACAGGGACAGGGGCGCCTGATTGCCGCTGGGCCTCAGGTCGGTGACCATGATCCCGGCCCTGGCGTACCGGATGCCCTCGCAGATGCGGGGGAGAAGGGCGTGGGCGGCCCTGGTCAGGATCACCGGATCCGCGGTCGGCATCGGCAGCGGCGCGCAGACGGAGGGGTAGGAGGTGTCTTTCGGATTGAAGTGTGAGGTGCCGGCGAACGCGGTGAGAACTTTGGCCTGGAGTCCGTGTTTGGCCAGCCGCGCGGAGGCCTGCTGGCCGTAGACGCTCATGACCTGCCGGATCCCGGCGGCGGTGGTGATGGGGGTGGCGAAGGAGCGGGAGAAGATGAGCTGGTCCCGGCCGATGCGTTCTTCTTCCATGGGGATGCAGGGGGTTCCCTGGAGTTCCAGGACGGTGCGCATCATGACGACCGAGAACCGGTCCCGGATCATGACCGGATCGGCCCGGGACAGGTCAAGAATGGAGTGGATGCCCAGGGCGTTGAGGCGTTTGGTCAGCCGGGTGGCGACACCCCAGATCTCGATAACGGACAGGCGGCGCATCAGCGATTCCCTGTCGGCGGCGGGGACGGAGTCCCAGTGGCAGACCCCGTCGAAGTCCGGGTTGTTTTTGGCCCATTTGTTGGCCAGCTTCGCCAGGGTCTTCGTGGGGGCGATCCCGACGCAGACCGGAACGCCGACGTTGCGCCGGACGGTGGCCTTCATGTCCCGGCCCAGGGCCAGGAGTTCCTCCGGGGTGCCTTTGACGCCGAGGAACGCCTCGTCGATGCTGTAGACCTCGAGCCAGGCGGAGTACCGGCCAAGGAGTTCCATCACGCGGGCGCTGATGTCGCCGTACAGCTCGTAGTTACTCGAGAGAGCAACGAGGCCCCATTCCTTGGCGCGCGGGGCGAGTTTGAACCACGGCTCACCCATGGCGATGCCGAGGGCCTTGGCCTCAGGGGAGCGGGTGACGGCACAGCCATCGTTGTTCGAGAGGACGATGACGGGCCGGCACTCCAGGGACGGGGCGAATGCCCGCTCGGCTGAGGCGTAGAAGCAGTTCACATCAACGTGCGCGATCTGCGGCATATGCCGCATGAGAGCCGGCTTAGACATGGCGGACCCTTTGCCGGCAACGTTCCCGTTTAACGCAATAGCGCTCCTTAAACATGGTGCAGGCACCGCGTCGCGACGCCCCAGATGACCAGATCCGATAACGACGGCACCCGGATATCCGGGTAGGCCGGGTTCTCTGCCTGCAGCACGACGCCGGTGCCCGTGATCCGCAGCCGTTTGATGGTCAACTCTCCGTCGAGGACGGCAACGACCACGGCCCCGTCCACCGGTTCCAGGGCACGGTTGACGATCAGTTCGTCACCGTCGCTGATGCCGGCGCCGGCCATCGAGTCCCCGGACACCCGCACGACGTAGGTGCTGGTGATGTCCTTGATCAGGTGCTCGTTCAGGTCGATCCGGCCATCAAAGTAGTCCTGCGCCGGCGAGGGATACCCGGCCGCAACGGCGACCGGAGAGATCAGCACCGACAACAACGATGCACCCGCATCTATCACACGGGGACCAACAACAACGCCCACAACACACCTTTTATTCGAATATATGTTCGATTCATTAACCCTACATCGTGGCCACGACAAAGGAACTATCGAAGGTTTGGGCGATCCAAAGAGGGGACGGGTTGTACGCCAACGGGGACAGCCCTGAGCTGTGCGGAGGGCTCCGCCTGACCCCAGTGGGCACAACCTGGTGGGACCCTCGCTGCGGCTCTGCTTCACGCTCCTCGACGGCCTGCGCGCGCCACGCCGCGTGACAACCAAGGCACCTATGGTCCACCGGGCTCGCCCCGGAAAATCTGGTTGACGGGGGAAAAGAGTGCTCCTAGATTCTTAGTGTTCTACGTCCGTTTCTGGGCTGGTCATGCTTCACATTCATGCTGTTGCTGTTTCATTTGAGCGGCTACGCCGCCAGGATGCAGGAGGCCACGATGACGAAGACACCACTGGAAGATTTCCTCAACGAGTGCGTCGCCGCAGATCCTGGCGGGGATGGCCTCAGCGTGGAGGAACTGTATGGCTTGTACCTGAGCTGGTGCGGGCTCGAAGGGGTTGCACCCGTGGGTGGCAGGGCGTTCAGAGCCGGTTTACGCGCAGCCAATGTCCGCATTGAAAACCGTGGACGACGGTGCCCGGATCTGAGGATGACCGGACCGGCAGCGTGCGATTACCTTATCCACCGCGAACTCCCGCTCGCCGAGCTGGAAGCCCCTGCCGGACGTCCTCAGCCGACTCCACACCCGGTCCCTGAACGCGTCGCGCCGCTTCCCGGCCGCCCGAGCGGGGGAGTCCGGGGCGTCGTGCCGGCCGCCTGACGGAACCCGGCTCGGTCATCGACGCCCTCTCCGGGGTCGCGTCCGGTTTGATCGCCGCTGGCAGAAGCGCGGTAGTTGGAGGACGTATTAGGAAAAGCCTCCGCGCGAGTCCAGGACTCAAACGCGGAGGCTCCCGGCTCTCCAAGCTGGGGGGACTGGAGAGCCGATCTGAGTCTACTAGCAGTTGTGACGTCATGACCGCTGGCCGACGGGGGAGGCGCGATGTCACGTTTACCGGCGGGGAGGGCGGCCACGGGTTCGCCCCGTCTGCCATCCCGGAGCAGCATTGTCCAGGAGCTTGACCTTCACGGGGTCGAGGTCCCCGCGGCGCCGTTTGTACCGCTGGGCGTGGATCCACACCCCGAGGGTGTGTTCCCGTACTGAGTCATAGTCGTGGTGGCGTGGCCCAGTCGTTGCCCTCCTGCCGGAAATCCACGAGCTGGGCGAGACGGTGGTGCCACCTGGCTTCGTCCGCAGCTGCCCTGTGGTTGTCGGCCCATGCCGGAACCCGTGCGAGTCCGTCGCGGTAGGCCGGGTCAAGGGTGCCTTCGGCTGCTTCGCGCCGCCGCTCGGAGAGCCACCGGGCCATGGACCGTTCACCCCTGTTCTCCGAGTGGCCACGGGGGAGCCGGCCCTCGGCCGAGATCCGGGCGGTGACCTCCTCCATCCGGGCAAGGCTCCTGGGGGAGGGGCTGGTTCTGGCGCCCGCGGCTCCGTGGTGTTCGGTCTCAAGGTCAGGATCCCGGCGGCGGGCGATGACCAGGTGGTAGCCGACGGTGGCGGGATGCACGCGCACGAGCTGCGCGATGCGTTTCCGGCTCAGTCCGAGCCGTACATCAACACCCATTCCGCGTCAGGAGCGCGCCGCAACCGCCTGTCCATAATGGACCCCATCCTGCCACGGCGTCCGGGCAAACGTGGGGCCCCGGACGCGCGCCCGGGTCCGCCGGACCCGGTTACCGGGAGCGGCGGAAACGAGCAGCCGATGAGGCATTTCGGCCGGCGGTATTGCCATGGAGTAGTAGGAGTAGTAGTTTTGTTACTACTCCTACTACTACTTTTGAGGTTGTCGCCGTGGCGTTGAGTGTGAAAGACCGTGTGTTTGCTGCTGCGGAGCAGATCAGCGCTGAGCGCCGANGGTGTGAGCAACGCCGATGCCACCCGTTACCTGAAGGAGTGGGTCGAGGAGAAGCAGGCCGCGGGCGGGCAGGTTGCCGCGACGCCGGCGGCAGTGCTGGAACAGGCCGCGCGCCTGGCCGGGGCCTGCTGGGCCGAAGCGTCCGCCCTGGCCAATGAGCGGCACGCCGCCGCGGAAGCGCTCTGGGCGCAGGAGAAGAAGGACCTGGCGCTGGAGATCTCCGAACTCGTCGCTGACCTGGACAAAGCAGGCGCCGAGAAGGACGCGGCCGTCACCGAACTAACAGCCCGGATCACAGCGCTCGATACCCAGGCCGCGGCGCTGAAGGCGCAGCTGGAGCAGGCACGCACCGCCGAACAGCAGGCCAGCAACAGCGCAGCCGGCGCAGCTACCAGGCTCGCCGCGGCCGAGGCCCGGGCAGAGACGCTGCAAAAGGCGCACGACGCGCTCCTGCAGCGCATCGTGCCGGAAACCCCGGACAAGACCGCCCGGGCCAAGCGAACCAGTGGCGGCGGCCCCCAGCTCTGAACTGCGCGGGAGAGAGCCCTGC